>NZ_CP098511.1:0-165000 GCF_026222555.1 Aquimarina sp. ERC-38
GAAGAACCTAAAAAAACAACAGATGAAGAAGAATAATCTACCTGCGGATTACTGGAATAAACGATATGAAGAAGGTCGTACCGGCTGGAACATTGGATATGCTTCACCTGCTATTATTGCCTATTTTGATCAGGTTAGTGATAAAAATAGTAGCATACTGATTCCCGGTGCAGGCTTTGGGCATGAAGTTGTCGCTCTTTACCATAAAGGGTTTCGTCATGTACATTTTATGGATTATGCTTCAGAAGTAGTGGATGCATTTAAAAAAGAACATCCTGAATTTCCGGAAGATCAAATCATACAAAAAGATTTCTTTTCGTTAGAAAAAACCTTCGATTTTATTATAGAACAAACATTCTTCTGCGCATTACTTCCTTCGCAAAGACCTGCATATGTAAATAAAATATTTCAATTGCTTCATGGCGAAGGAAAACTCATCGGACTTTTTTTTAACCGTATTTTCGAAAAGGATGGTCCACCTTTTGGAGCAACCTTAGACCAATATCAGAATTTTTTTCGGTCAAAATTTAATATACGAACGCTAGCACCTTGTTATAATTCGATTCCGGAGCGACAGGGTAACGAATTGTTCTTTATCTTTCAAAAGGAAAACAAACATCAGTAAAATTGACATGGATACAAAAAACCATCAAACCATATTAAACCATCATCAAATTCAGCATAAAATCCGAAGAATTGCCTATCAAATCTACGAAAGTAATATTAATGAGCAGGAAGTGATCCTGGCAGGTATTGCTGAAAACGGTTTTATTTTTGCCCAAAGGTTACATGAAATCCTTACTAAAATCTCTTCGATTCAATACCAGCTTTGTAAGGTGCAAATAGAAAAGTCAGCCCCCTTAGCAAATATAAAAACCTCCCTACCGCCAGATGCCTATCAAAATAAATCCGTGGTGCTGGCAGATGATGTTTTAAATTCCGGGACTACTTTAATCTACGGAGTGAAACACTTTCTGGAAGTCCCTTTAAAACAGTTTAAAACTGCGGTATTGGTAAATCGTAATCATAAAAAGTATCCGGTAAAAGCAGATTTTAAAGGTATCTCCCTCTCAACTTCACTGCAAGAACATGTTGACATCCTTTTTGGAGAAGAAGATGTAGCCATTTTAAAATAAGTCACTAATTTCGTTGACCAAGGTATCTATTTCTTTTCCATCCGTTTTAATTTTAAAATCACATTGATTATAATAATAAGCACGTTCAAAAAGGTGTTTTGCAATAAATTCTTCCAGTTCTGTTTTAGTTTGAAGGTGTGCAATCAACGGACGGCTTGTTTTAAACGGAAATAAGCGGTTTGCTAACTCTCCAATCGAAGCTTCCAGGTAAATACTTTTACTCTGTGTATCTGCTTTAATACTATCCATGTTCGTACCGAAGCAAGGAGTTCCCCCACCTAGTGAAATAATACTTTTTGTACTTTTTGAAAGAAGTTCTTTTAAATAGAATGCTTCTTTTTTTCTAAAATATACTTCGCTTTTCTTCTTAAAAATCTCAGGTACGGTAATCTTTTCATTTTCTTCAATAAACTGATCCAGGTCCTGAAAAGAAAAATCTAGCTTTTCAGCTAATAGGTTACCTACTGATGTTTTTCCACTACCCATATATCCGATTAAAACAATATTCATATAAAAGAATTAAATTTAAAAATGATAGTCATTGCAAGTACTTACTAGTTTACTGAAAACAAGACTTCTATAAATATATTTTACAAGTTGGTATTTATAGAAACAATGATCTATGTAAAACAACACAAATTTATATCAAATTCTTCTTGATTAATTAATAAATGGTAGTATATTTGCACCCGCAAAGAAGCGGTATTGCTTCTCTTTTCTGACCGGGTAGCTCAGTTGGTAGAGCATCTCCCTTTTAAGGAGAGGGTCCTGGGTTCGAGCCCCAGCCCGGTCACTTTTTATTTCCTTTCTTTTTTAAATTTCAAGTATAACTTTTAAAAATTCGATTTCCGTTTGGGCGAGAAGTTTATCTTGATTCTTCGGTGATACTCAAGGTACTAAGCGATGAGTTGAAGGAAGCCCCAGCCCGGTCACTTTTTATTTCCTTTCTTTTTTAAATTTAACTTAAAACTCTTAAAAATTCCATTTCCGTTTGGGCGAGAAGTTTATCCTGACCCTTCGTTGATACTCAGGGTACTAAGGGACGAGTTGAAGGAAATTGTAAAAGTATATTTTAATTTTTAATAGCTAAGTAGTAGTAACTTTGAAAACATCCATCCCCGGCCCTTCCTTCAAAGGAAGGGAGATAATCACCTTACTAGAATACGACAGGATACGCTAAATATTTAATTTCTAAATATAGATACAGAACGATGATTTAAGACCATCTACATTTTTAAGAATTCAGTTTTAAAGTACTATTGAAGTGCTTTCCAACTACATTTTACTGAATTTTGCAGATTTACCTTTTTAAAATTGTTTTTTGGAAGGTTTTTGGAAGGTTTATAAAGTAAATTTAGCTTAAAAGATTTTAATCAAACTTGAATTACTTTTATGGAAGTTTAGGATTTATAAAATGTGCTAATTAAAAAAATAATAGTGGTCAGTTTGTTTTTAAAAAACTAGCATATTATGCTAGATAATAACTTGTGATTTAAAAAGAGGAAGAAAAAAATTATTTTTCTGTAGATTGTATATAATCTACAATCTGGTTTGTCATTTTTTCAGCATCTTCCTGATAATCTAAAATATTATTTTTCTGGTAATAGGCAAAAGAATAATTACGTGCAAAATCAAGCAGGTCAAAATAACCCGGATTTGATTTATATAATTCTTTTATTTTTTGATACTCTATCTTGACATCTTTAAGATCAAAAAGGTATAAAGTATCTTCATTATAGTTATTAATGAATTTAAAAATTCCATTACTAACCTGCCTTATTATCTTTACACCTTGGTTGAGTTTATTCATTTCTAATTCTTTTGTCTAAAGTAGCGGTACAGAAACCAAAACATTAGGAGAAAATTTACTGCAATAATAATAAAAATTTTTGTATTAGCCTCATTATAGTTAGAATCTCGAGCATCAAACAAAATAACTAGAACGGTATATATTGCTAATATTGCCGGAACAAGTAGAAAGAACTTATATGGTTGACCGGGTTTAGCATCTTTTGCCCAACCTGCCCAACCTATAGCTGCAAAAAGATGTAATAGTAAAAAATAAATAAAAGTCCTATAAGACGAAAAACCATGTACTTTTGTTTTTCCATCTTCATTTTTATAAGTTAAAGTTTCCTCGATTCCGAAATCTGGCAACCATTCTTTTATACCCTCACCTTTTACTGAAATAATATCATGAATGAAAGGAAGCATTGCTACTAAACTTAGTAACAATGCCATCAAAAAAGTCTTAAAAAGTATTTTTTCAGGTGTCTTCTTCTGTGACCTCATCAGCATGAATTGATTGAATATTTTCAAGTTTTTCTAATTCCTGTAATTCTTCGATATCAGAATCGTTTGTACAAGATGCAAAAAATAAACTGGTTACTAAAATAGAAGTAAAAAATACATTAGTTTTCATAATAAATAATTTTAATAGTTATACATGTATAGTGCATAAACTATTAAAAAATTGTGTTTAACACATTATCCATCAGCATTAATTACAATAACTAATAGTATTCCTATTACTTTAGTTCGAAATACTATTACTGCAGTATACAAGATTTAAGGTGTTACTTTACAAATAAAAAGAAGCTTTTATAATTGGGGAATTCTACTTTATTAGAAAGAGCTAGTATTTTTCATTCTATTCGAAAAAGTACTAAACTATTATTTATCAAACCACTACCAGTTAAATTTATAAGTAACCCCGCCTAGTACCTGAATGCCTTGTACCGGATAATGTAACCAGCGCTCGTACATGTTTCCTAATAAATTATTCCCTTTAGCAAATACGGACCATTGCTCGTTAATACGGTACCCAATATTTAGATTTGCATCCAGATAACTATCAATGGTAACAAAAGGTTGTGGTTCGTTATTATTAAAATTAATGGTATTATCCACTTCAAAGCGTTCTCCTACGTAAAATAGCTGAGCCCCCGCAGACCACTGTTCATTGATTTGATAGTTAGACGAGATTGAAATTTTTATTTCGGGAAGGTTCCATGCTTTTTCTTCGTTATCAGTCTCATAACTATAAAAATCTCCGGTTACTCCAAGTTTAAATTTTCGATTGATATCAAAATTTAATTCGGCGTAAGCGGAAACTGTTTGTATATCATCGTATCGATATGAAAACGAATTTCCGTAATCAAAACCTTCTCTATTTCTTATACTACTTCCCCTATTTTCTATATTATGGATAAAAAGAGGTTTATCTTCTTCCGTTTGAAAAGATCCTCTTACATTATAACTAATAATATCAGAGATTTTTCCTTTGATGCCTACGTAGGCTTCCAATTGTTGATGTGTGGGTGTTAATACCAGATCAGGGGAAACAAAAGGGTTGGTTTGTACAGCGTCTCTATATGAATTTTGATACAAACCCCCTTCCAGACCTCCGTACCCGATAAATAAATCATTGATTAACCGATAAGAAGCGGTTACCTTTGGGTAGAAATACAGGTTGTTTTCTTCGCGTTGACTATCTACACTATACACCACTTCAGCTCCGATATCAAGAGATAAATCATCTTTTACAATTTGGAAGGAAGGCTGAACCCCTAAATTCAGGATTTGATAGTTATTTTCAATACCCGTTTGTAATTCCCTTTCAAAATTTCCTTTTAAAAAGTCAATGTGTACATCCGTAGTAATCCGAGTGGCTTCTAATTCAAAAGCTAAAGTAGAATTAGCTATAAAACGATTTTCACGAGAAGATAAGGCATCGCCAAAGTACCGGTAATCAAGCTTTACATTTTTAAAAATCAAATCTTCAAATATAAATTTCCCCCCTAGTTTAGCACCAAAATAATTCTGCTGCGGATCAATCATTGATAATTCTTCATTAGATACTACCGGGATATCAGGTAATCCGTACCAGTTGTATAACTGGTGTTCTACCCCTGCCTCAAACCCATAGGTAAAGTCTTTAGTTCTAGAAGTATAATTGGCGTCCAAAAAAGTATTATAAAATTTATCATCTAATCTCACATCATCAATCCCCCCTTGTGAAGAATTATGATGCAGGTACACCCCTATATTATCTGTCCTGCTCACTTGGAAGTTACTATAAAATTCAGCTAATGCAGAAGTATAGTTGCCAACGCCCAAAGTAGCATAATTATCAAATAGCGGAATTTTTTTGGGAGGGTCAATATTTTCAGCTTTTCCTTTTGCAGGAGTAAAGGTCGAGGCTACCGGAACAGAAAAAATGCTATACGTAATTTCTTTTTTATTTTGAACGATAGAATCTTCAAGAACCGGGGTAGCTTTCACCTTAAAAGCATCACTAATAGTAGGGGTATAAGGTTTAACTACAATGACCCTTTCGGTTTGTATGGTTTCTTCTTCTTTTTCCTGTGCAATGACTGGTAGGCATACATATAAAAAAACTAAAAAAAGAAGTAGGTTACTTTTTAAAAAACAGAAAGGCATGGCAATAAAACTTATATTTTTTTGGATGCTTCGAAATAAATACATAAAATAGAATTGCAAGGAAAATTACCCTTTGGTTTGAATAGATGAATTAGTTTTGGCTTCTTCTGCTTTGATAGCCGTTAATTGGAACTGCGCATTATCCACCACTTGAGGAAAATCCGAGAAGTTTTTAATGACACTATCCAGAATATAAGTAGCCTGGTATGCATCGCCCAGACTATAAAAATTTTGAGCCATTAAAATCAGTCCTTTTGCACCAAATTCCCGGTAAGCCGCATAGTCCTTAGCCAATAACTGTACAGTTTCATTAGAAGTTTTAAATTCGCCCGCTTCATTAAGAAAATAAGCTTTGTAGTATAAAGCTTCGGCAGCTAATGCCCCTTTTGCTATTTTTTCAACCTTGGTATAAGCAGTTTTTGACTTGACTTTATCTCCGGTCTGAAAAGCGGCACGAGCGATAAAAATTTGAGCATCACTTTTTATGTCATTTTCGATATTAGTATTGGCCAACACTTTTTCAGCGTAAGCTACGGTTTGGTCATAATCTAATCTCTGATAAAGAGCTTTCATTAAGTTGGATTGTGCAAAAACAATATTTTGAGGAAAATCAGCTGTTTCTTCTAGTCGTTGTAGCACCGGAATCGATGATTCGTAGTCCTTATTTTCCAGGTAAATCTGCGCCAACCTGGCTGCTGCCTGCTCTGTATAATTTGTTCGTTCTTTATCTAATACAAACTGGTAATGCCTGATCGCGTCTTGCTTTTCATCTTGCTGAAAATAGAGTTGTGCCAAATAAAAGTTACTGGCCAGTGCATGTAATCCATTCGGAAAATCAGCTAAATACTTTTGAAAACCGGTAATTGCCGCGTTTGAATTGTTTTCTACATATTGTTTTTCTGCGGCTTCAAAAGTGGTATTGTCCAGATCAGCATCAGTAACATCCACAAAGGATAAACCTTTCACCCAACTGGCATATTCATCCGTCCGACCCGTATCTACATAAATCAGACGAGCCGTATTTACCGCCTGGATCGCTTCTTCGGTTCCCGGAAATTCAGCAACTACCTTCTTAAATTTTGTTAATGCCCGATCCCCCTGGTCTTTATTGTAATAAACCAAACCTTGTTTTAGCATAGCTTTTGGCACATACGAACTTTTAGGGGTTTCTTTGATAATTCGGTCATAGGTAGCAATCCCATCCTGTACTTTATCTTCTGAAATATAGGTGTCACCTAAAGCAAACAAAGCATCATCTTTATAATTTGAACCAGGGTACTTTTTAATAAATACATCCAAATCACTTATTTTCTGATCATTTTTACCGACAAAACCATAGCTGATTGCTTTTTGATAATAGGCATAATCCACATTAGCGCCTCCTTTTTGGATAGCCGCATTATAAAATTTCATGGCAGGCCAATAATCACTACTGATAAAGTAACAATCCCCCAACCGTAAATACGTATCCAAAGCTTTTTCATCTTCCTCGTCCATCTTCTTTTGATAATACTCAAACTGCTGGATCGCCTTTGCATAGTCTTTTAACTTAAAAAGGGTATACCCCAGATGGTAAGCAATGGCTTCCGATTCTCTAACCTTTCCTGATACCGGAAGCTCTGTAAATTGCACCAGGTTCTCTAATGCCCTTTTGTAATCCCCCAGCAGATAATAGCTTTCCCCTTTCCAGTACTGACTTTTTGCCTGAAATTCAGGAACCACAGGTTGCGTTAATGATTTGTCGAAATACACAATGGCTTCCTGATAATCCGTATTATTATATAATTCAATCCCTCTTAAAAAAGCAACTTTCTGATAAATACTCTGATCATCCTGGTTTTTGCTATTTTCCAGCAAATCCATGGCTGCTTTATAATTTTTAGTAGTGATGTACGAATTAATTAACAACTCGTTCAATTCGTCTTTTCGTTCCGTATCCGGATAAGTTTTTAGGTAATTAGATATAATCACCGGAATACTTTCATAGGGATTCCCGATCTCATAACTTAATTTTGCGTAATTATAGGTAGCATCTTCTTTTATTTTTGCATCAAATGTCATTTCTGAAGCATTCTTAAAAGCATTTAAGGCTTCTTGTTTTTTATTGGTTTCTAAATAAGACTCGGCGAGATGGTAGTAGGCGTTTTGTGCGGTGGCATTATCCCCACCTACGATTTTATTAAATTCAGAAATCGCTTCTTCATATTGCCCTTGCTTGTAAAAAGCATACCCTAATAAATAGTAATCCGTATTGTTCCATTTTCCTTTTCTTCCTTTGTAGGCCTTTAAATACGGGATGGCTTTATCGTACTGGCCCAGGTTAAAATAACTTTCACCAATAATCTTATTAAGTTCTGATTTTTCCTGGGGTTTTGCATTGGGTAATTGCGTCAAACCCTCTTTAATCGCACCTTCAAAATCGCCTGACTTAAAGTTCATATCACTTTGAAAATAAGACAGATTTTTGTTATAGGTATCCAGGTCTTTAACCTCGTCAAATAATTTGTCAGCTTCCTGGTAATTGTCTCCCTCATAGGCTATAAAACCCAAATAATATTTAGCCTTTGCTCCGTATTCTTCGGATTCTTCTACCTGGGTAAGGAATTTTTGTGCTTCATTAAAACGTTGAATTTTAAAATATGCGTAGCCATTATTAAAATTAAATGTTTCTTTCTGTTTTCTACTCATGGTACTGGTGTCTACTCTTTCGTACCATTTTCTTGCAAAAGCATACTTCCCATTATCAAAATAATAATTAGCTACATCCAGGTATGCCGCGTTTCTTTTAATACTGGTCGGATATTCCTGCACAAAATTCTCCATAAGTTCGTCAGCCCCTTTTTGGTTTAGCCAGACGGCACAATTGGCAATATAATATGTACATTCTGCTTCAATGTTTTCATCTTCTACATTATCTTTAACGTCGTCAAAAAGGTTTTGAGCCGCCAGGAATTGCTTATTATTATAAAGATCCAACGCCTGGTTAAAATGTACCAGTTTATTTGTATAAACCGCTGACTGTTGTGCGTTGCTAAGTATAAAAAAGAAGAAAAATAGAAAAGATATAATACTTGTCCTAATCATATAACGGGTTTACTAATGACTGAAAATTACTTACTATAGTAACTTTTTAGCAATATAATATTTTGAATTAATTAAAGTAAATATCGTTTCCCGGGATTGGTTTTAATGTTAAAAATTAGGTAATCTTTTATACTACCATAACGTTGAAATAGTGAGAGAAGTATATTTTAAACAAATTATTAGAAAGAAGCATTAATGTCCGGTAGAGATTCAAGATCGCTATCGCTTCTAGAACCAAGAATCAAGACTAATTATTATAATATTGAAAACCAATTTTATAAAATTATTCATGTAAAAAACAAATTATTCTTATAAAGTAGAAAAGTAACCTCTATATACTTTAAATAATGGAAAGGAGCTGAAAAATCTGGCTATGATTTTAGAAATAGAACTATCAGCGAACTAATTACTACTAAAACGTAGCAAGGATAACACATTTCTTCCGGCAGCTACGGCATAATCTTTATTGATAAAACGAAGCGTATAAAAAGACTGATCACTAAGATGATGCCAGTTCATTCCGCCATCTGTTGATACATCTATACCAGTAAATCCGACTGCAGTGAGTACCCTGGCTTTTGAATTAGGCGTGTATTGTATACAACTTTTATAATTAGGTAATTTCTTATTAGCGGTTAAGCTCCAGGTTTTGCCTCCGTCCATAGTCATTGCCTTATTACGTTTTGTATTCCAGGGGTTAGTATAGTCACCTCCTATGATAAATCCTGTAGTAGCATCATAAAAATCAATTGAATATCCTCCGGTAGTCGGTTTTCCTTTTTTAAGGGGTGTTGAAAATACATCCCAGGACTTACCTTTATCTTTAGAATAATAAACCCGGGTTACTTTGCCTCCACTTAGCAGCCAAGTGTTATCGCCTACAATAGCGATATTCGTATCGCTGGCAGCAAAAGCGGCTTCTCCTTTTACCACTTTGGGTAAGCGGTTGCATGGTATTTTTGACCAGCTATTCCCACCGTCCCGGGTGGTGATGACAGATATACAACTATCAGTAGGATCCCCCATCGCAATTCCTTCTTGATCATTATAAAACTGCATAGAGTCATAAAAAGCCCCGGGATTTTGATCAGTATATACTAATTTACATTTCTTTGACTTCTTATCTATCTTAAAAAGATAAGCTGGGCTACCGATGCTTAATAAAAAGAGATGAGATGTATTTGCTGCAATAGCCCTAAATTCTAAAGTATCATTCTTCATTTGAAATTTTTCTACTGCTCCTATATGGATATCGTCAGTTATTTGATAAGGAACAAATCCGTATTTACCTTGAGTACCTGCATAATACATACCTTCTTCTTGTACAATCAATGCCCGAATCCGTATACTATCTTGTAAGATGGAAGTCATTTTAAGTGGTATCGATACCTTGTCCTGACTTTGTAAAAGAGTAGAGAAAAATAAAGAGCAAATAAGTAGTGCTAAAAATTTCATCTTATTTATTTTCAGATAAATGTAGGACAAATTTAAATCAATCCGTTACCTTTGCCACCCAAAAAAAATTCATGCGATTACATAGAAATTTAGTGTTTGCGGTTATTGACGGATTGCATCAAATTTTTAATGAAGAAAAGTACGCAGATAAGGTAGTTCAGAAACTATTAAAGCGTGATAAAAGATGGGGATCGAGGGATCGTGGTTTTGTTGCCGAAACCACCTATGAAATCGTTAGATGGAAACGTTTGTATACAGAAATTGCCGAAGTAAAAGCACCCTTTTCAAGAGAAAACCTATGGCGTTTATTTGCCGTTTGGGCTACACTTCGGGGTATTGCATTACCCGACTGGAAACAGATCGAACCTACCCCGCAACGACGAATTAAAGGGAAGTTTGACGAATTACAAAGAACCCGAAAATTTCGCGAGTCCATACCGGATTGGCTAGATGCCCTGGGTGAAAAAGAACTGGGTACACTCTGGACTGAAGAGATTGCTGCCCTTAACGAACAAGCTCCCGTCATACTACGAGTGAATACTCTACAAAGTGATTTAAAAAAGGTGAAAGGTCTGCTTTTTGACGAAGATATACTTACCGAAGCTATTCCTGGTTTACCAAATGCATTGCAACTAAAAGAACGTGCTAATGTTTTTTCTACGGAAGCTTTTAAAAACGGTTATTTTGAGGTTCAGGATGCTTCTTCTCAGATGGTAGCAGGTTATCTGGATGTACAACCTGGTCAACGGGTAGTGGATACGTGTGCCGGAGCCGGGGGTAAATCACTACACTTAGCTGCTCTGATGGAAAATAAAGGGCAGATTATTGCCATGGATATCTATGAAAATAAATTGAAGGAACTAAAACGCCGTGCTAAACGGGCAGGAGCACATAATATGGAAACCCGTCCGATCCATAGCAATAAAGACATTAAGAAATTATACAATAAAGCAGACCGGGTGTTAATTGACGCACCTTGTAGCGGACTCGGAGTTTTACGGAGAAATCCGGATGCTAAATGGAAAATGACCCCTGAATTTCTAATTGAAGTCAAAAAAGTGCAACAGGATATCCTACAAAACTACAGTAAAATGGTAAAAGACGAAGGTAATCTGGTATACGCAACCTGCTCCATTCTCCCTTCTGAAAATCAGGAACAAGTAAAAACCTTTTTAAAATCTGAGGCAGGGTCTGAATTCACCTTAATAAAAGACAAAAAAATACTTTGTTCCAAAACCGGACAAGATGGTTTTTATATGGCATTACTCAAAAGAAAAACAAAGTAATCTTATTTTTGTAGCGTTAACTAAATAAAGTATTAGCACACAAATCCGGATTGATGAAAATTTTATATACCCTATTTAGCCTTTGTATATTACATACTCCTTTATTATATAGCCAACAACCTTATTATGATGATGTAGACCTTACCAAAACAAAAGATGAATTGTTTGAAGAACTCGCTAACAAGGTTAAAAATACACATGTAAACTTTTTAAGTTATACTCCCGGAATTTGGGAAGCCAGTAAAAAAACAGATATTGATCCAATTAATCCGGAAGAGGTAATTCTTATTTATGGTTTTGAGGATGGTAATGATACGACTATCAATAATGACCGAACCCGGGATAAGGACAGAAACGGCGGGGGTAACGGCGAATGGAACCGGGAGCATACCTATCCCCGGTCTTTAGGAAACCCGAATTTAGGTTCGGAAGGACCAGGCTCAGATGCACATCATCTGAGGCCATCTGACATCCAACGAAATGCCAACCGGGGAAACCGAAAATTTGCTGTGGGTCAGGGTTCTTCCGGTACGACTTCACAAGGTTTTTGGTATCCGGGAGATGAATGGAAAGGGGATGTAGCCCGAATGATGTTGTATATGTACTTGCGGTACGGAGACCGGTGTTTACCCAAAAATGTTGCCATAGGAACAGAAAATCCCTTTGATGAAAATATGATTGACCTTCTTCTGGACTGGAATACAGAAGACCCGGTGAGTCTTTTAGAAGATAACAGAAATACCTACCATGATTCAAATGCTACCTATGCTCAGGGAAACCGAAATCCGTTTATTGATAATCCGTACTTAGCTACTCTTATCTGGGGAGGTACTCCTGCGCAGGATCGTTGGAATTTAATGACGGACGATACGATAGCACCGTCAGTTCCACAAAACCTGAAGGCAGTTATAATTGAAGCTACTCAGGTAAGCCTTCAATGGGAAGCTTCAACAGATGAAAATGGGGTATTTAAATACAACGTACATTCTGAAGGTAAAATTATCTCCACAAGCGGAACTACATCTACCACTCTTCAAAATCTACAGGAAAATACCGAATATATTTTTAGCGTTTCAGCAGAAGATCAGGCCGGTAATCAATCTGATAAAAGTGATTCGATAAAAGTTACTACACGTTTTGAAGACATTCTATTATTGAATGAAGATTTTAATGACTGTAATACGGTAGCCCGTAATTTTATCATTTATAGTGAAGCCAGCGATAAAGACTGGTTTTGTTCAGATACAAGAGGTCTTGATGATTCCGGTGCATACGCCATTAACGGATTTAGACAAGACGAACCTAGTCGGGACTGGTTAATTACCAAAAATGGATTTGATTTTAAAAATATACAAGAACCTAAGATAAGTTTCTTTTTAAAATATCAATTTGGCAATACCCCCCTGGAATTTCTATACAGTACTACGTATAATGGAGATGGCGACCCGACTAATTATGAATGGAAATCGATTCCTAACGTGAAGCTTCCTTCAGATTTTTCACAATCTGAACAAACAATGCAAGTAGATCAGGTAGCTATTAGTGAAATTACAGGAGACAAAACATATTTCGCCTTTAGATATTATAGCACTGAAGCTCCTACTCGCTATTTTCTGGATAATTTTAAACTTAGTAGTACAAACGTATTAAGTACATCTTTCGTTTTAAACCCGCAATCAGATGTAATGGTTGTTTACTCAAATCCTAAAGATACCTTGACCTCTATTCAGATCAAAAAGAAGATTTCGGACTTTAACGTATTTAATGTTCGGGGTGAAAAAGTTTTTTCAAAAAACACGCTACAAAAAGGGCGTATTTCTTTACCCAACTTAACAAAAGGTTTGTATTTTATACATGGCAAACATAAGAATACCAAAATTTATCAGAAATTTATAATTAACTAGCGAAAAATGTTAAATATAAGTGAAAAACAGAGGTATTTGTCAACTTTCCATGCTACTCTCCATAATAAAATAGGTTTATAATAGTAATAATAGCACACAAGGAAATGCTCCACAATTGTTAATAATAAAAAATAAATTCTTAGCAATATATTCTTTTAGCGCTATTCATTTTACAATATTTTGATTTAGAACACTGATTATCAAAGCATAGAATTCATTATTAAAGCTAGAATTAACTCAACTTTATAGTTCCTTATCAAATTTTAACTAAACTGCTTAACATCAGTTGTAGGTATTCTGCTTACATTTATTCCTCCTTTTTATGAATCTTTGGAAAAATAAAAGCTTATCCATAGGTTTTTCTTATAACCTTATTGAAAAAAAAGTTCAAAAAGTGTTAGAAACGTTACAAAAACACTACATACCTTTTCCTAGATTAGCATAACTCTTAATTAATAAACACAGTAAATATGCATAATACCCTTAAAACCAGCACTTAATTTCTTAACCTATCAAAAACTAAGTTAATGTAATGAACGTACTACTTCGACGACATACTTAGTAAGATCACAAATCACAACTTATAGAAATTAAGACATATCAGTTCAATTTTCTGTATTAGTATTTGTAAAAATTCAATTTAGGTTTATAGCAAACTGGGCTCTTGGTTTTAAAAAGAGTTATTGTCAGATTCTGTACTAAAAAAAATATACAATGAAAAATCAAACTATCGTAAAGACTTCAAAAAAGAAGCCTTCACATAAAAGCAGACCCTCGTATCAAAAGAAACTGGAACTTAAAAAAAGAGACGGTAATCCGATCTTTATCAATTCCGGGATTGAAAATTTATCAAAAGTCGACCAGTATTTTTTTAAAAGGTTTGGTCAGGGACCCATTACTGAAATCCGGTTTAGAGCGATTCATAAAGCCTTCGAAAATCAGGCTATGGTCAATCCTATGGGAATTGCAATTATCCATGAAAATCAGGAAATCACTTTTCAGGAATTAGATAGACAGGCAAATGCCCTAGCACATAAATTATTACAAATGAACGTACGTCAGGGCGACAATGTTGGTTTATTTGTAAGACGTTCCATCCCTATGGTGGTTGGCATGTTAGCTACTTTAAAAATCGGAGCAGCTTATGTTCCTCAACATATTGGTGTTGCCCGTTTAGAACAACTTAAACATGTGGTAAATACTGCTTCGATAAAAACAATATTAGTACTTTCTGAATACGAACATGAACTAGAAGGTATTCAGTGTGACCAGGTAATAGCAGTAGATCGTTTTATAGCTGATGAGTATAAAGAAGATGAAAATATTCAACTACCCATCTTTGCAATCAGCCCTCAGGATACGTGTTATATCGTATATACGTCTGGTACCACCGGTTTGCCTAACGGAGTACAGGTAACTCATCAAAATTTATGTAATGTATTATTAGCAGAACCCGGAAATCTATGGATGCGCCCCGGTGTAAAAGTCGCTCAAATTCTAAACATTGCATTTGACATGGCTGCCTGGGAAACTCTAGGAGCTCTTTCTAACGGTGCAACTCTGGTAATCAGGGGTAAAAATATTCAGGAAACGGTAAGCAAGGTAGATATTGTTATTGCCACACCTACTATCCTTAGTTCTTTTGATATTGATAAATGTAAAAATATTAAAGTAGCTGCGGTAGCTGGTGAACCTTGTCCCAGAGTTTTAGCTGAAAAATGGTCAAATTTCTGTGCCTTTTATAATTCTTGCGGTCCTACGGAAGTTACCATTGTCAATACTGCGCAACGATTTTTTCCTACGGATAAAGTATTGAGTATTGGTAAGCCTATGCCTAATAATACGGTTTATATTCTTGATGAAAACCAACAGCCTTGTAAAATTGGAGAGATAGGAGAAATGTGGGCAGGAGGTGCTTGTGTGTCCAAAGGATATATCAATAGTGAAACTCTTACTAATGAGCGTTATCTGGACGATCCTTTTTTAGGAACCGGAAAAATGTTCAGGACTCGTGACTTAGGAAGATGGACGCCTGATGGTTCCTTAGAACACTTCGGGAGAACGGATGATCAGGTAAAAATATCCGGTTTTAGGGTTGAACTTGATTCTATTACTTCTATTATTGAAAAAATGCCGGAAGTTAAACGAGCAGTTACCCTTAAAGTGGATAATAAAACACTGGCTTCTTTTGTAAGCCCTCAACAAGTAGATACTGATAAAGTTACTTCTAGTATTGAGAACATATTACCTTATTACTGCGTACCTAAAATGGTTTTTCCTTTAGAAGAATTACCTATGACCTCACGTGGTAAAGTAGATAAAAGAAAACTATTAAAAATCGCAGAAGACAAATTAAAAGAAGATTCAAATGAACCTGGAAATAATAAAGGCATGAAAAATAAAACACCTGATGCTATGGTTCCCTCAAAAATCACGAAGACCAAGCCTTCAGAAGCAGCACAACCTATTGACTTGGATGCAGTTCAATTACCTCCTCAACAAGGGAAGTTCCGAAGAGCATGGAAAGGGGAAACTCTAATGCACTACTATCGGTTGGTGGCATTGGTAATGCTTGCAAATATTGGAATACTAGCCTATGGATATTTTGCAGATAACTGGTTTGATCCTACTAATGTACGTTGGGATTTGTTTTCAAAAATTGCCATTATCAACTTTACGGTAGGTATCTTAATGAGACAACAATATGTGGTTAATTTATTATTTGCATTGGCAACTAGTATTCCTAAAAGCTGGCCTCTCTCCATACGGAGAAAGGCTGGTAAAATTTATCACTTCGGGGGCGTTCATATCGGAGGTACGGTGAGTGGTACTTTTTGGTTTTTTTTATTTGTAGGAGCTATACATTATAACTTTTTTAATCGGCAGGACGAATCTACAATTACTATGGTCTTATTAGCTACCAGTGTCTTATTACTAGCTTTATTAGTATTTATTATTGTCATGGCATTACCTAAAATAAGGGCGAAATATCACAATCAGTTTGAAAAATCACACCGTTTTGGCGGATGGATTGCCTTATCCTTATTTTGGGTACAAACTATCTCCATACTTAAAAGCCAGTTTCCTGATCAGAACCTTATAGAAACACTTTCTGGTTCTTTTAGTTTCTGGATGCTTTCCCTGATTACCTTTAGTATCTTATTACCATGGCTACGCCTTAAAAAAGTAAAAGTAGAACTTGAAAAACCTTCTAACCACGTAGTATTAGCTAAATTCAATTATGGAGAGACCCCATTTGCAGGTTCTTCTACGGCTATCAGCAGAAATCCTTTAATGGAATGGCACTCTTTTGCGAATGTTCCCGAACCACAAAAAGACGGTTTTAAGCTTACTATCTCAAGGGCTGGTGACTGGACAGGTGCGTTAATTGATGATCTACCCCAACATGTATGGGTAAAAGGGATTACCACCGCCGGAGTAGGAAATATAGATAAACTCTTTAACCGCGTGGTATGGGTTGCTACCGGAAGCGGAATAGGTCCTTGCCTACCACATTTATTATCCGGAGAAGTTCCGTCCAGACTTGTATGGGCTACAAGAAATCCTCGAAAAACCTATGGTGACAAATTGGTAGATGAAATACTAGAGGCTCAACCTGATGCCATTATTTGGGATACGGACGCTCTGGGCAAACCGGATATGGTGAAGTTATCTTATCTGGCCTATCAACAATTTGATGCAGAAGCTATTATCTGTATCTCTAATAAGAAACTTACCTGGAACGTAGTCTACGGTATGGAAAGCAGAGGAATTCCGGCATACGGAGCTATCTGGGATTCATAAAATACCTATGCTATAAAATTTAAAAAGAGTATCAGTATGTCCTTTACAAGGATATACTGGCTACCTCTTTACACTCTAAAAACCAATAAAATCATGAATATAAAAGTTGAAAAAGTAAACGGGGTGGTGCTCATCAGACTCAACCGCCCCCAGGCTTTAAATGCCTTAAATAAGCAACTAATGAAGGAATTAGTGGCTACTTTAAAAGAATATGATACCCAACCTGAGATAGGCTGTTTTATCATCACCGGTTCAGAAAAAGCATTTGCCGCCGGAGCTGATATTAAAGAAATGGCCGATAAATCCTATCTGGATATGCTTCATGAAGATTACTTTTCAGGATGGAAAGCTTTGACCGCCATTAGAACGCCTATTATAGCAGCCGTATCAGGATATGCGCTGGGCGGAGGTTGTGAACTGGCAATGATGTGTGATATAATTTACGCTTCGGATACCGCACAGTTCGGTCAACCTGAAATTAATCTGGGGGTTATTCCAGCTATCGGTGGGACACAGCGTCTTACCAAAGCCATAGGCAAATACAAGGCTATGGAAATGATCCTGACCGGAAGGTTTATAACTGCAGAAGAAGCTGAAAAAGCTGGCTTAGTAGCTCAAATATTTCCCAAAGAACAATTAATAGAAGAAACTTTAAAGGTGGCAACCAAAATTGCAACTCAAAGTAAAACCGCTATCTGGGTAGCAAAAGAAGCAGTCAACAGAGCACAGGAAGTATCTCTATCAGAAGGTATCCTTCATGAGAGACGGGCATTTCATGCATTGTTTTCGACCCAACATCAAAAAGAAGGCATGCATGCTTTTATAGAAAAAAGAACTGCTGATTTTTCAATACCTAATCAAACGGCAACTCATATTTCTTATACCGAACATTAAATAATCACATTAAAATCACAAACAATTATATAAATAAACCATGAAAAAAAATTTAATTATCTCAAGCTTACTAATTTTCTTTTTTACTTTTATGACTGCTCAAGAAGAAGAGAAAAAAAATAAAACTCACTTTGCAGTAAAAACCATTCAGAACAGTGTTGCCGGTTTCTCCCCTTTATTTGTAGGTAGTTTTGAAACCAATAAAAATTTTGATATTACTTTTTACGGCCTATTCTGGACCAATCCTTCTTTCGGAAATCTACAAGCAGGAAGTGACCAACTTCTGGAAACTGGGGCTGGGTTAGGTTTTAAACTTAGTGACAACAAATTATATTTAAATCCCGGACTAGGATTTGCTCACGGAAAATTTTTCTCTGATGTTCCGGGCACCTTAATTGGTGAAGCTATCATCCCTAATACCTTTGTAGCTTATAACAATTCCGTCTTTGATTTTGAAGGTTATGTTGCTTACTACAAGTCTTTAAGAGACCGGAGCGATATTTCTACACGAGACTTATTTTTACTGTGGGCTGCACCGGGTATTCAGGTAAGTAAAAGAATTGTCCTGGGTGGATTTTTTGAAGAATTAGCTTTTATGAATTTTGAAGACGAGGCAGAAGGTGTTAAAAATCTTCAGGTGTATCGATTTCTGGGAGGTTCTATAAAATTAAAACTAGATAATGGTATTGCTTTTAGATTCTCTGCGGGTGCCAATCTCGTTACTGATGTAGGTGCTTCAGATGAATTCTATAAAGTTTCTGCTTTTGTTCCATTACAATAACTGATGAAACTAGCAAAGTACAAACAGAGGGAATCTTAACAGGTTCCCTCTGTTTTTATATAGCTAAGGTTGCAATTTTGCAGTCTTTGCTATTTTACTTTTTAACTGAAGTTTTTCAAACAGAAATTATAAAAATCCTGTTACAGCTTTATGTAAATTCAAATCGCAGATTCTATAGAATATAGTATTTTTGCATTTTAGATACTAAACCTGATATCAACCATGATTTATTTCTTCGGAAAACCTTCCATAAAAGTATTTGCAGTTGACTGTTCTTCAGAGCTTACAGAACAAGACATACAAAAGCTTTCCTGGCTTTTTGGAAACCATCCTAAAATTGATTCGGCGTCGGTAGACGCCTTTTTTATTGGGCCGCGAGCAGCCATGATTACACCATGGAGTACCAATGCGGTAGAAATAACTCAAAATATGGGAATGTCTCATATTATCCGTATTGAAGAGTTTATTACTGTTACCGAAGATTTTACGGATTTTGACCCGATGCTTTTTGAAAAGTATGGAAAATTACATCAGAAGATATTTACTATTCATATTCAGCCGGAACCGGTGATTGAAATTCTAGATATTAAGGCTTATAACTTGCAGGAAGGTTTAGCGCTAAGTGATGAAGAAATTGAGTATTTGGAAAGCGTTTCCAAAAAAATAGGTAGAAAACTAACAGATTCCGAAGTTTTTGGCTTTTCACAGGTAAATTCGGAGCACTGTAGACATAAAATATTTAACGGAAGCTTTGTCATTGATGGTGAAGAAAAACCAACTTCTCTTTTCAAACTTATCAAAAAAACTTCTGAAAAAAATCCAAATAGCATTGTTTCTGCATATAAGGATAATGTAGCTTTTATAAAAGGGCCAAAGGTTACTCAATTTGCCCCTAAACGAGCAGATCAACCGGACACCTATCAGGAAACTGAATTTGATAGTGTGATTTCGCTTAAAGCGGAAACCCATAATTTCCCTACTACTGTAGAACCTTTTAACGGGGCTGCTACCGGATCAGGTGGTGAAATCCGGGATCGTTTGGCGGGAGGTAAGGGTTCGCTTCCTCTAGCTGGAACCGCGGTATATATGACTTCCTATTCGCGCTTACAAAAAGAACGCCCCTGGGAACAACAAATGGAGGAACGTAACTGGTTGTACCAAACTCCCATTGATATATTAATTAAAGCATCTAACGGAGCTTCGGATTTTGGTAATAAATTTGGGCAACCTTTAATTGCCGGGTCTGTTCTTACTTTTGAACATGATGAATCTAAAAGTACAACCACTACTTCTTCTCGTAAATTGGGGTATGATAAGGTAATCATGCAGGCAGGAGGTATTGGTTATGGTAAAATAGCGCAGGCTCAAAAAGATACCCCGCAAAAAGGGGATGAAATTGTTATTTTAGGTGGAGAAAATTACCGGATTGGAATGGGAGGTGCCGCCGTATCATCAGCAGATACCGGAGCGTTTAGTAGCGGTATTGAACTAAATGCTGTACAGCGATCCAATCCTGAAATGCAAAAAAGAGCTGCTAATGCTATTCGTGGGATGGTAGAAAGTGAAGAAAATCCAATTGTTTCCATTCATGACCATGGTGCCGGGGGGCATTTAAATTGCTTATCCGAACTGGTAGAAGAAACCGGCGGACATATCAACTTAGATGAACTACCTGTAGGTGATCCTACATTGTCTGCTAAAGAGATTATTGGTAATGAATCCCAGGAACGAATGGGGCTGATAATAGGTCAAAAAGATGTAGCTACCCTACAACGTATTGCAGAACGGGAACGATCACCCATGTACCAGGTTGGCAAAGTAACTAACGATCATCGTTTTACTTTTAAATCCGAAGCTACCTCCGAAAAACCCATGGATTTGGCCTTAGAAGATATGTTTGGGAGTTCGCCGAAAACGGTAATGACCGATCGTACGCTATCGCGTCCTTATAAAAAGGTTCTGTACCAAAAAGAAGAAATACACACCTATCTGGAACAAGTACTGCAACTGGAAGCTGTTGCTTGTAAAGACTGGTTGACCAATAAAGTAGACCGCTGTGTGGGCGGAAAAGTAGCCAAACAACAATGTGCCGGACCCTTGCAATTACCTTTAAATAATTGTGGGGTGATGGCGCTGGATTTTAAAGGAAAAGAAGGGATTGCCACCAGTATTGGTCACTCCCCTATCTCCGGATTAATTGATCCGAAAGCCGGAAGTAAAAATTCCATTGCAGAAGCCTTAACTAATCTTATCTGGGCACCTTTACAAAACGGACTTCAATCGGTATCTCTATCAGCCAACTGGATGTGGCCTTGTAAAAATGAAGGGGAAGACGCCCGGTTATACCAGGCAGTTGAAGCAATATCTAATTTTGCTATTGAATTAGGAATTAATGTGCCTACGGGTAAAGATTCCTTATCTATGAAGCAAAAATACCCAAAGGAAGAAGTCATTTCTCCGGGTACAGTCATTATTTCTGCTGCGGGGCATTGCGATGATATTTCAAACGTAATCGAACCTGTTTTTCAACAAGAAGACGGAGCCATTTATTATATAAATTTATCACAGGATACGTTTAAATTGGGTGGTTCTTCTTTTGCTCAGGTTCAGGGGCAGATTGGAAATGAAGCTCCTACGATTCAAAATACCGAGTACTTTAAAAAGACCTTTAATTGCATTCAGCAATTAATTAAAGAAAAAAAGATCATTGCCGGACATGATGTTGCTTCGGGTGGATTCATTACTACTTTATTAGAATTGTGTTTTGCAGGTACCAATCTGGGTGCAGACCTGGATGTAACTGGTTTAAAAGAAGAAGACAGTATTAAAATGCTATTTTCAGAGAACTGCGGAATTATTTTTCAAAGTATTTCCGACAATTCAGTGGAAAATATTTTAGCCGAAAATAGTATTGATTTTTTTAATATAGGAAAGGTTACCGGACAGTCTGAATTAAAGATCAAAAACGGTAAAGAAGATTTTTCATTTTCTATTCCTTCCTTGCGGAAGACCTGGTATCAAACCTCGTATTTACTAGACCAAAAACAAACGTCAAATAACCTGGCACAAAATCGTTATGAAAACTTTGATCAACAAGCTTTACAATATCAATTTCCAAAACATTTTACTGGAGAACTACCTAATATAACATCAGATACTAACAAACCTAAAGCGGCAATTATCCGGGAAAAAGGAAGTAATTCCGAACGGGAGATGGCACATGCAATGTACCTGGCGGGATTTGAAGTACGGGACGTACACATGACGGATTTGATTTCAGGCCGGGAAACTTTGGAAGACATTCAATTTATCGGTGCCGTAGGAGGATTTTCAAATAGTGATGTTTTAGGTTCGGCTAAAGGCTGGACTGGAGCTTTTTTATATAATGAAAAAGCAAAAAAAGCCTTAAACAATTTCTTTTCCAGAGAAGACACGCTTTCCGTAGGTATTTGTAACGGTTGCCAGCTTTTTATGGAATTGGAAAAAATTAACCCGGATCATAAAAAACACGGAAAATTACTTCATAACAATTCTCAAAAACATGAAAGTGCGTTTACATCGGTTAAGATTCAAGAGAATCATTCGGTGATGTTAGCTTCTTTAGCCGGAAGTACGCTAGGTGTCTGGATATCACACGGAGAAGGTAAATTTAATCTTCCCTTATCTGAGGATAACTATCATATTGTGGCAAAATACGGTTATGATCAATATCCGGCAAATCCAAATGGCTCGGATTTTAATACGGCCATGTTAGCAGATACTACCGGACGGCATTTGGTAATGATGCCACATATCGAACGTTCTATTTTTCAATGGAATTGGGCATATTATCCCAAGAATCGAAAAGATCAGGTATCCCCCTGGTTAGAAGCTTTTACGAATGCTAAAAAATGGATTGATCATAAAAATCATTAGTGTCCGGTAAAGTTTTAAGACCCGCCTGCGGACGGGCAGGTCGCTATCACTTCTAGAATCAAGATTGGAGATAGATGTTTTAACTTCGGTAAATATTGTACGTTCACTACCGGTGATTTTTGAACTAAAAGCAAAACCGGATTTATTTTTTGATAAATCCGGTCTACCCTGTCGTTCAAGTAGGTTTTACCTACTCTTCGTTTTCTACTTCTTTACCTTTAGAGGTAGCTCTCAGGTCTTGTTCTAGTTTTTCGGCATCTCTACCGCCATAACCTGCCATTCTACCAGGTCCGTTTTCTGTAGCGTTAGACTGATGGTCTTCTATTTTTTTACTTTCGGATTGTGACTTCATTGTTCTCTATTTTAAAATTTACTACAAAGTACCAGCTATTTTAAAAACAAAGTACCTGTAATCATACGCTTACGGACGTATATGCAAAAGAATTTTAGGTAGGTCATAGTACAAGCTTACGAAAAATTCCAGTCATTTTTTAAATTTCCTGAAGTCTAATGGTTTATTGATTGGTAAGGCTATAATACAATAGTGTTAATATGTCAAAATTTAACTAACTATTTTATTTACCGCTATTTATCCTATCCTAAATCCTATCTAAAGGAAAGGACTCTTGGCTACCTTCCCTTCGGGAAGGGCTGGGGATGGGATTAATTTAAATGAATTAAAATTATTCACGACATTTTAAACCAGAGCCATTGGTAATTACTGTAAATAAGAATCCATTAAATACACAAGAGAAGCCATGGTTGCTGCCCCCAGTTCTAATTCTCGTTTATTGATTGCCTCAAAAGTGTCATTTTTAGCGTGATGATGAACAAAGTATCGCTGTGAATCCGGACGTAATCCAGCTAGAACTATCCCTTCTTTTTTAAGGGGGTTAATATCGGCACCACTATAGCCTTTGGTAAACTGATGGATTAAATAAGGTTCAAATAAGGGTTTCCAAGAGGTCACTTCGGTAAAATTAGTATCATCACAATCCAGTGAAAATCCTCTAGGCGTAAATCCTCCGGCATCACTTTCCAAAGCAAAAACATGATTTTCCTTTTTTTCGTTGGCTACCTTCGCATATTCTTTTCCGCCCCGTAAGCCATTTTCTTCGTTCATAAATAGAACTACCCGTAACGAATGTTTTGGCTGATAGCCTGATTCCTTTAATAATCGTAGTACTTCCATGGATTGTACTACTCCAGCTCCATCGTCATGCGACCCGTCTCCTAAATCCCAGGAATCCAAATGCCCTCCCACGACCATATATTGGTCCGGGTAGGTAGTTCCTTTAATTTCGCCAATAACATTGTACGATTGTACATCCGGCCAACTCCTACAATTCATATTCATACTGAATTGCACGTTTGGGTTTAGGGATAATATGGAACTTAATAAATCCGCACCGTTGGTACTGATTGCTGCCGCCGGAATCTTTTGATAGTTCTTTAAATCGCCGTAGCTCATCGAACCGGTATGAGGCAAATCGTCTTTACGCAGATTCATGGATCGAACTAAAACGCCTACCGCACCGTACTTTACCGCTTCTAATGCTCCAGAATAGCGCTGATCCACACATCCGCCGTAAGCTTCAAAGGTATTGATCAAATCCGCCTGCATCGGTCGGTTGTAAAATACGATACGTCCTTTAATACTATCCTTCGGGATTTCTTTTAGTTCTTCTAGGCTTTTTACTTCAATAACTCTTGCTTTAGTTCCCCCGGGAGCGGTCGCCACCGAACCTCCCAATGCACAAATGTCAACCTTGGTTGTTTTGCCCGGTTTGGTCTCAATAAACGCAAATTCAGGTACGCCCCGGGTCCATTTTGGTACCATTACCGGTTGTAACCAAACTTTATCCAAACCTAATTTCCCCAATTCTTCCTTAGTCCATTCCACTGCCTCTTCCGCCTTTACCGAACCGGATAACCTGGGTCCTATTTGATTAGAAAGATATTCCAGCCATTCGTAGCTTTTTCCGTTAAGAAGTGAGGTGGTATATATCTTTTTAAGCTGAACCGAATCCTTATTTTGCGCCGTACCCAGTAGGGTATATAATAGCATTAACGATAATAGTAATTTCCCCTTATTTCTCATCTTCGAGTTGTTGTATGTATTTTTTTAAATCTGCTGTAGTCTCAGCATCCAGTTCTGGTTCTTTAATATCCGTATATTTCTTTAATGTGCCATACAAAGTCTTTGCCACAATTAACCGGGCGGTAGGTTTATCATCGGCAGGTATGATAAACCAGGGGGCATTTTCTTTTGAAGTATGGTTAATCGCTTCTTCGTAGCATTCCTGGTATTTATCCCATAAAGCTCTTTCTTTAAGATCCCCTTTATCAAACTTCCAGTTCTTTTCTTTTTTCTCCAACCTTCTCAATAAGCGATACTTCTGTTCTTCTTTAGATAGATGAAGGTAAAACTTAAAGATTAAGGTTCCGTTTTCGGCAAGGTGTTTTTCAAAGTTGTTAATTTGCTCAAAACGTTGTTCCCAAAATTCGTCATCAATCGCATCAACTGACTGAATATCTGGTAGATTTTCATTTAAAATATATTCCGGATGCACACGGGTCACCAGTACGTTTTCATAATGCGTCCGATTAAAAATTCCGAATTTACCTCTGTCTGGCAAAGCAATATAGTGACGCCATAGGTAATCATGATTTAATTCTTTTGTAGTGGGTGCTTTAAAACTATGCACTTCAACCCCTCTTACATTTAATTCTTTAAACACTTCGCGGATCAAACTATCCTTACCGGAAGTATCCATACCCTGAAAACAGATAAGTACAGCGTATTTATTATGTGCATATAAAGTATCCTGAAATTCGCCGAGTTGTTTGCGAACTTTTTTTAGTTCTTTTTTAACCGCTTTCTCATCTGCTTCCAAATCATACCTAGTCGCAATGTCAGAAAGTTTTACGGGAGAGGTCACTTTAAAGTCCGAAGTTTGAATCTCTTTCATTAGTTCTTATTGAATTTGAAAGATACTAAACATTTAGATTCCCTCCCAGAAATTTATAGACCTAAGCGATAACTAATACCGCCACCAAAGGTATCATACCTACGCCCAAAACTTTTTACCACTAGTTCTGCAAATAGATTAATTTTATCAGATAACGGATAGGTCGATTTTGCTTTTAGGCCAAACCCATGATTATAATCTCCAGAGTTAATAAAAAGTTTTGAAGTATTACGTTCTAATTCTGAAATGGGATAATTATTTAAAAAATAACTGAATCCCACATAAAATTTAAGTGGTTCCCAACTATAAACCCTCCGTAAGTAGCCAATTTCAAATTCATTAAATACTTCGGTATTCTCAAATTCTTTTCTAAAAAACCGATGATAAGCTAAGGTATACGAAGATTTTTGAGAAGCTGTATTAAATTGCGTTCGGATTTCTAAGCCTACTTCATCCTGTAAACCAATACTGACAATACCTCCTATACCCATATTTACCTCTCCACTTTTATATTGTTGTGCGGAAACATTTACAATGAACAGCAGTAAAATGATAATATAGCCTTTATTTAGTATCAAAACCGTCAATACTTTTAGCATTCTTTTTCGTTCGATACTCTACCAACTTTTCTTTACCTTGTTTTGCTGCCCAACTGGTTAGCATGGTTCGCTCTTCAACAAGATCCATACGAGGTACCGCAAAACCGCAAGAGGATTGAACCCTTTCGATATTAACTTCAAAAATCTGACGACTACCGGGATAATTAGGAAAGAAAGCACTGTATTTTTTAAATTTTACGGTATCTAGTTCATACGCAACTGCTTTTCCATAAACTCTAAGAATTAAGGGTTTTTCATCAAAAGAACACCACATTAAAGTAATCCGCGGATTTTGTAAAACATGGGCAGCCGTTTCATTTCCGCTACCAGTTAGGTTTAACCATAGTATGGTTTTATGATCTACGATACGTAAGCTGTCCATTCCTTTAGGAGATACATTAACGCTTCCGGTACTGGCAGCAGTACCCGTGAAAAATAAAGGTTGTTTCTTAATAAAATCCTGTATTGGATCGGTTAAGTATTCTTCAATTTTACTCATATCCTTAAAATTTATAAAAATCAAAATTAAATCCTATTGCAACCGTATCAAAACGCCTTCCTAGGCTTTTTACATTACCTTCTATAAAGATATGTAACGGAGGGGACACCTGGTATAGTGCTCTTATTTTAATTTGTGCTCCATGATTAAAACTTCCGGTGATAAAAGAAAGATAGGCGTCCTCTTCAATTTCTTCAAAAAAAGAAGCATCATTACCAATATATCCCATCCCCGCGGTAATAGTCGTCGGATACCAGTTGAATAAAATAAGGTTGATCCCCAAAGCCACTTCGTTATAACTTTGTTCGTTGTTATTTTCCGAAAACAGAATAGAACGGTTGACTTCGGCTAAAAAAGTTGTAGCACAATTAAAGGCATATTCTGCCCGAACGCCTACCCCTATTTCTTCTCCTACGGCAAAAAGCTTATTTGCCGAAATACCATAATTAAAGGAGTTAATGTCGTATTGACCGTATAAAACTACAGAACCGGTAGTAGTAAACATAACCCATAACAGGAATAGTCTTGCTTTAAGGTTATTATTTTTCTTTTTTATCGGAAACATACATTTATTTTGCCGCAAATAACTTTACGTCATCTTCACTCACCTCTGTTCCACCTAAAATAATTAGTCTCTCTACTACATTTCTCAGTTCTCGAATATTACCCGTCCAGTCATATTGCTGTAGCTGTTTAATGGCTTTATCCGAAAAATTTTTGACCGGTGCGCCTTGTTCTTTGGCTATTTTATTCGAAAAATAATTAATTAGCAAAGGAATGTCTTCACGTCGCTCATTTAAGGCAGGTACTTTAATCAAAATTACCGCTAAGCGATGATATAAATCTTCTCTGAATTTATTATCGGCAATTTCCTTTTTTAAGTCTTTATTAGTCGCTGCTAACACCCGTACGTCTACTTTAATATCTCTATCACTACCTACCCGCTGAATTTTATTTTCCTGTAAGGCCCGAAGTACTTTAGCTTGTGCGGATAAACTCATATCCCCTATTTCATCTAGAAAGATAGTTCCTCCGTTTGCAGCTTCAAATTTACCTGCCCGATCTTTATTAGCCGAAGTAAAAGCTCCTTTAACATGTCCGAACAATTCGCTTTCTATCAACTCCCCGGGGATGGCGGCACAATTTACCTCAATCATAGGCCCTTTGGAACGTTCGCTTTTCTGATGAATCCAGTGAGCAACCAATTCTTTACCGGTACCATTCCCACCGGTAATCAATACCCTGGCATCCGTAGCAGATACCTTGTCTATCATATTTTTGATTGCGGAAATTTCTTTAGATTCCCCAATCATTTCATAATTTTTAGATACTTTCTTTTTCAGCTTTTTATTTTCAGCTACCAGTGTATTTTGATCTAGTGCAATACGAACCGTATTGAGTAACCGGTTTAAATCCGGTGGTTTTGAGATGTAATCAAAAGCACCTAATCGCATGGTTTGTACCGCTGTATCCAGGTCTCCGTGACCCGAAATCATAACTATCGGGAGTTCCGGTTTCATTTTCCTAAGGGTTTCCAATACTTCCACTCCATCCATTTTGGGCATTTTAATATCACAAAGTACCAGGTCAAGATCAGTATTCTTTATTTGTTCAACGCCTGACAATCCGTCTTCGGCTTCGATTACCTGATATTGATCATTTTCTTCGGATAGTATTTTAACCAGAACACGTCGGATTGCCGCTTCATCTTCTATTACTAATATTTTTGCCATAAATTATGTATCTGTTTCCTTTTTAGGACTAAGTGCTGTTTGTGATGTGACAGGTTGAATCATGGTTACCACTCTTTGCGGGAACGGAATCTCAATAGCATGTTTTCTAAAAGCTTTGTCGATAGCAAAGCGAATATCACTTTTAAGTACGCTAGACTGAAAGCTATCATTAATCGTAAACATTAATTTGAAATTAAGGGAACTATCTCCAAAATCCATAAATAAAACCGTAGGTTCCGGGGTTTTTAATACTTTTTCCTGGTGAGTTGCTGATTCAATCAATAGTTTTTTTACTAATTGTACGTCACTGCCGTATGCCACTCCTACTTCTACCGATTCCCGAGTAATGGATCCATTCTGTGTCCAGTTATACAACGTAGAAGTCAGGTATTTATGATTGGGAATTACCAATACCTTATTATCTATAGTTACCGCCCGGGTGGTACGTAATTTTATTTCTTCTACCCTACCTACTTTATCTTCTAACTGAATAATATCTCCTACATGAACCGTTTGATCGATAAAAATAAAGATTCCGGAAATAATATCCTGAATCAGGGTTTGTAAAGCCAAACCTACACCCACCAGAAGCGCAGCAGAGGCGGCAAAAACTGCCGTGATATTGAACCCGATACTGTCCAGGGTCACCAGCAAAATGATAATGTATATAAAGTATTTGGCAAAGGAGAAAACGGAAACAAATTTGACCCGGTCTTCGTAGGGTAATTTACGAGTAACAATTTTTCTGGTAAATTTTAATAATAGCGATGTTGCAATCAACACTGCTACCATCAGCAGTAACAAACCTACCGTCAATACAATCGGTTCTTTTTTAGAGCCAATACTAAAAATTTCATATTGAAGAAAAGACTTTATGGAACCCCAGATATCTTCCTGAATTACCTCTTTAACCTGTTCGGTGATTTCTTCTTGAAACATCATTTACCTAATATTTAAGCCATTTTGCCAGTTCTTTATAACTTGGTTTTTTACCGTACATTAAAATCCCTACCCTATATATTTTGGCTGCAAGCCAAACAACTCCGATAATTGACAATACTAATATACTCAAGGAGAGTGTTACTTCCCACCAACTTACGCCAAAGGGTACCCGCATTAACATGACAATAGGTGAAGTTAAGGGTATATAAGAAAATATATTAGAAACAATGCCATGCGGATTTTCTACTACAGAGAATGCACCTACGTAAAACGAGAGTACCAAGGGCACTACTACAATAGGCATAAATTGCTGAGAATCCGTTTCGCTATCTACCGCAGCGCCAATTGCCGCATAAATAGCACTGTAAAGAAAATAACCTCCAATAAAATACAGAAAGAAAAGAACTACCAGAGCAACTAACGGAAGTTTTAATATATCCTGTACAATTAATTTTATTTTTTCCTGTTGCCCTTCTCCAGTTTGATTTGCGATTTCACTGACCTGTTCCAACGTATCTGGCTGGGCTTCTATTCCTAAGAAATATTGAATCCCTACAAGAAGCAATCCCCCAATGATTACCCATATAATAAATTGCGAAATACCGGCCAGTGTAGTTCCAATAATTTTACCTAATAATAATTGAAAGGGTTTCACCGAAGAAATAATGATTTCAATAATTCGATTGGTTTTTTCTTCAATAACCGAGCGCATTACCATGTTACCATAGATCACTACAAACATTAATAATAAGTATCCGGCTATCCCCCCAAAGGCCATTTTAACAAGATTTGCTATTTTTGAAGTTTTTTCTCCTGAAAAATCCTGAATTTGTATATCTACCTCGGTTTTTGCCTGGTTGATCGCTGAAATATCCAGTTGAAAATCCTTATAATTTTGTTCGGTGAGTTTTTCTTCAAATACTTTTTCAATGCTACGTAAGGTTCTGAAATCCGGTGATTCGTCGGCAAATAATTGAATACTATTTGCAATATTTTTTGCATTTGACTTTTTTGGAACGTAAAGTAAACCGTACAGTTCATTTGAGATCACGGTATCTTTTGCAATCTCTATAGGTACGGCACTGTAATCTACAAAGGTAATTCCATTAATCACATCAAAATCTTTTGCAAATAACCCGGTTTCGTCTACAATTGCAATTTTTTTAGTTTCATCTTTATTTACCTGTGATAACCAGGAAATCACTGCAATAGCTCCCACAATAACCAGCGGACTTACAAAAGTCATGATTACAAAAGTCCGGTTGCGTACCCTTGCAATAAATTCTCTCTCTATGATTAAAGGTAACTTACTCATGGCTAGAAATGGTTTGAATGAATATATCGTTTATACTGGGAATCACCTCGGTAAAGTGTTGTACCTGCCCTTTGGTACTTAGTAATTGAATTAGCTCATTACTACTGGTACCTTCGGATAGTGTTACCTTTAACTTTAATAAATCGTCAATGGTTTTAAAGGTAGCTTTCTCTACTGTAAACCTATCTTTTAGCTGGATATAGACCATATCCTGATCTTCCGTATTCAAGCCAATCTCAAAAGTATTGGATTTATAGGTTCGCTTGATATCCGTTACCTTTCCGTCCAGGATTTTATTGGACTTATGGATTAAGGCAATGGTATCACAAAGTTCTTCAACACTTTCCATACGATGGGTGGAAAAGATCACCGTTGCGCCTTCTTTTTGTAATAATAAAATTTCGTCTTTAATTAGATTGGCATTAATCGGGTCAAAACCACTAAATGGTTCGTCAAAAATCAGAAGTTTGGGTTTGTGCAATACCGTTACGATAAACTGTACTTTTTGCGCCATCCCCTTAGAAAGTTCCTGTATCTTTTTGTCCCACCAATGGGTGATTTCAAATTTGTCAAACCAGTATTTTAGGCGATTTTTTGCTTCTTTTTTTGATAGCCCTTTTAATTGTGCCAGGTATAAAGCTTGTTCTCCTACCTTCATGGTTTTGTACAACCCTCTCTCTTCGGGCAGGTAGCCTATTTCTTTAATATGAATAGGTGATAAAGGTTCTCCGTTAAACAAGACTGCACCCTGGTCAGGCATGGTAATCTGATTGATAATTCTAATCAACGTAGTTTTTCCTGCACCGTTTGGCCCTAGTAATCCAAAAATGCTACCTTCTGGTATTTGTATGGAAACATCATTTAATGCGACATAATTTCCGTACTGTTTTCGAGCACTTTGTATATCGAGAAGATAGTTCATAAACGGTAATTTTAAATAAATGCTAAATAAAGAAATTATTTTAGCTTATGGGCTATTGGTTTAGAGTTAAATGTAATTGATTGATGGTTGTCAGTTGATGGTTGATAGTTATTTGTGGATTGTGGTTTGTTATTAGTTGATCAAATATGATTATAAAACAAAACCCACCCTAGATACGAATATCAAGGATGGGAAAAAAATTGCTATGAAAAAGAAAAATTATCACTAAAAGAACTAGTGATGATTCAAATATACAAATTTTTCCTATGAAGCACCGCTAACTTTAAACGATTCTTAAAATTACAGGAAAAATTTATGAGAACATATCTTTTACTTTTTCAAAAAACGACTTGTCTTTACTATCCGGATTAGGCATAAAATGTTCATCTTTTGCCATGCGTTCAAAAAACTCTTTTTGTTCTTTATTGAGCGTTTTAGGCGTCCAAACGTTGACGTGCACTAATAAATCACCTCTGCCATATCCATTTACACTTGGAATTCCTTTCCCCCGAAGCCTGAGGATTTTTCCGCTTTGTACGCCTTCTTCAATTTTGATACGTACTTTACCAGTAACGGTATCAATTTCTTTAGAAGCTCCTAAAGCAGCTTCTGAAAAGCTAATATAGAGGTCATAATGAAGGTTATCTCCTTCTCTTTGCAGGTTAGGATGCTCTTTTTCTTCAATAGCTACCAGTAAGTCGCCTGCCACTCCGTTGCCAGGAGCTTCGTTTCCTTTACCACTCACTTTTAATTGCATTCCGTCTTCTACTCCTGCCGGTATTTTGATACTTACCGTTTCTTCAGAAACTATTAAGCCCTGCTGATCCGCATCACTGGGTTTATGGTCAATAACCTGTCCTGCTCCTCCACATACATTACAGGTAGAGGCTGTTTGCATTCGGCCGAGAATAGTATTTGTAATTCTAGTGACTTGTCCGCTCCCGTTACAGGTACCGCAGGTTTTATAGGTAGTTCCTTTGGCCTGTATTTTACGTTTTACTTTTATTTTCTTTTCAACTCCGTTAGCAATCTCATTAAGGTCTAATTTTACCCGTATACGGAGGTTGCTTCCTTTAACACGTCGTTGACCGCCGCCGCCAAAACCTCCGAAACCACCAAAACCGCCGCCTCCGAAGATATCACCAAACTGGCTGAAGATGTCATCCATATTCATACCACCTCCACCGAAGCCACCGCCTCCTTCAAAAGCCTGATGACCAAACTGGTCGTATCGAGCTTTTTTATTAGGATCACTTAAAACTTCATAAGCTTCAGCAGCTTTCTTAAATTTTTCTTCGGCTGTTTTATCTCCCGGGTTTTTGTCCGGATGATATTCAATTGCTTTCTTTCTATACGCCTTTTTAATCTCTGCGGCACTTGCGTTTTTGCTAATACCTAAAAGGTCATAATAATCTTCCTTCATAAATTTATTATTGCCCGGTTACCACTTTAGGAAAACGTATGATTTTATCTCCTAACTGATATCCTTTTTCTATTACATCTACAATTTTACCCTTTAAATCTTCACTAGGAGCCGGTATCTGGGTAATGGCTTCATGCGCATCTGCATTAAAGGTATCTCCTACCTCTATTTTCATTTCAGAAAGGCCTTTACTATTTAAAGTTTCTTTTAATTTATTATGGATTAACTTTACTCCGGTAACCAGATTTTCATCTTCTGATTTTTCTATTTCTTTCCACGCCCGGTCAAAATCGTCCAGCACCGGTATCATAGATTGCAAAACTTCTTGTCCGGCGGTTTTAAATAGCTCAATTCGTTCTTTAGAAGTTCGTTTTTTATAATTCTCAAATTCGGCAAACAATCTTAAAAATTTGTCTTTCTCCTTTTGAACCTGTTCTTGTAAACCTTCTTCTTTCTCGCCATCTTCGCTTTCACCTTTACTATCTTCTATATCATCTATTGCAGTATCAAGTACTTCTTCTACCTGATCCGCCAAGTCTTTTTGTTTGTTATCTTTTTTACTCATATAATCGGTACTTTTTAGCTATTTTTTTGAAGGAGACAAAAGTACTGCCAATTTTGATGAAATGTCATATTGTCACAGAAATATTTTAGTATATAATTAAGAATAATCACTTCTGAATAAAATAATTTTGATTTTAACAATACTAAAATTTATCATTTATGAAAACCAATGTATTATCCTTGTTTGCAATCGGTGCTTTTTTAAGTATCGCAGTTTCTTGTAAAGGTGAAAAAAAGAATGAAACCGAAGCTACGGCTGCAGAAGAAGTAATAGAAGCTCCAGCTGCTGCGGTGGTATACAACGTAGTGCCTGCACAGAGCAGTATTAGCTGGACCGGTAAAAAACCAACTGGCGAACATACTGGTACTATTGCCTTAGCAAAAGGAACTGTAGAAACAAAGGACGGTGGTCTTGAAAGCGGTTCATTTACTATTGATATGGGTACTATCACCGTAACTGACCTTGAAGGGGATGAAAAAGCAAGTCTTGAAGGACATTTAAAAGGACAGGGAGAAAATAAAGAAGATCATTTCTTTAACGTAGCTAAGTTTCCTACCGCACAATTTCAAATCACGGGTATTACCGAAGAAAACGGAAAAACTATGGTTGAGGGAAATTTAACGATGAAAGGTACTGAGAAGAATATATCTTTTCCGGCAACGGTAAACGTAAATGGGGATACGATAACGCTGGAAAGTGAAGTATTTACCATCGACCGTACGATCTGGGGTGTGAACTACGGTTCAAAATCAGTTTTTGAAAACCTGGGGGATAAATTTATCAATGATGATATTGAGTTAAAAGTATCATTACAAGCATCTAAAGCTTAGTAGATCACTTAAAATGTAAAGTAAAACTGTCTTAACCATATTTTTAGGGCAGTTTTTTTATGCCTTATTGTTTGAAATTTATCCCTATCAGAAGAAAGTATCAGCAGGAATTGATGAATTTAGTTTTCTTCTTCTAGATTACGAATGGCATGTATCACATGATCAAATTCAAATTGATAACCTGCCGATATTATTTTTGCGCAAGAAACCCGCTGACTACCAAAGAGTACGATATGCATTTCGCCTAATACTAATTTCATAGCAAATTTTGGGATATTAGGTAAAATCAGATTTTTATCAACTACTTCTGCTATGGTTTCGGTTAGCTTTTCATTTGAAACCGGGTTGGCCGCAACAGCATTGTAAACTCCTTCTAACTCCTCTTTGAACACATACATAAAAATACTAGCCAAATCATTAATATGTATCCAACTTTGCCATTGTTTTCCTGAACCAAAGGCTGCTCCTACTCCGTATTTAACTGGTGTTGAAATCTTTGGATAAGCTCCGCCTTTTTGTGATAGTACTAAGCCTATTCTAATTTTAGCAACATCGATAGCAAGTGTTTTAAATTGATCTACAGCGGTTTCCCATAGGGCGACTACTTCCCCCAGAAAATTGTTTGCCACCTCGGTATGCTCTTCTGTATAATATTTTTGTAAAGAATCCGGATAAATCCCCACGGCACTGGCAGATACCACCTGGCGTACGGAGTGTTTTATTTCTGATAGTCGTTGCACTAATAAAGCAGTGGTTTCCGTTCGACTTTTAATAATTGTATTTTTGTAGGAGTTTGTCCAGCGTTTTGCAATACTTGCACCCACTAAATGAATAATTACTTCTACCTCTTTAAAGCAAGTATCGTCAATTTCCCCTTGATAAGGATTCCAATAAAATCCTTTATAATCCGGACTATCTGTAAGTTTATCTTTACTGGTCGTCAGGTAATTAACAGCAATTCCTGAGGTACGGCACCTTTTGACAATTTCTTGCCCAATCATGCCGGTTGCCCCTGTAATCAAAACTTTCATAATCTAAATTTGGAACAAAATACTATCCTAACCTATGATAACCAATCTCTTTATTATAGGTTTAACAGCCCTTTATTACTCCTTTAGCTTTCCGGATTTGAAAATTGTTTATTATAATGGAGATTAAAGCATAGAGAAAAGTATTAACCTAAGCTTTTACCTAAAAGATTTTTACAGAATTACTTATTTGACCTGGTAAGAATAGCTTATGCTAAATTCTAGTAAAAAGGTTTAAAGCATACATTTTAAAATTGAAACTCACTTTTTATGCACTTGGAGTTAAATTTTGCTGGCGCGAAGCATTTCCCTCTTCCCCGGGGGGCCGGGTAGTCTCTCTACTGTAAAGCCAACTTCCTGCATCGCTCTTCGTACACTTCCTTTTGCCGCATAGGTTACTAAAACACCTTCGGATTGTAATGCCTTAAACATCTTTTTAAAGATAGCTACTGTCCAAAGTTCCGGTTGTACCCTTGCTCCGAACGCATCGAAGTAAATGATATGATAAGTGTTTGAATCCTGTATATTTTCAAATAGCTCCTGTCGTTTGTACAATTCAAAATAGGAGGTGATCTTTACGTGATCTTCCCATTCTGATTGATGTAGTTCTTGAAAAATCTGCGTTGCATCCGGATCAATTAGGGAAGTATAATTTAACTCTTGTATTTCCAGTAAACTAACCGGATAGGCTTCTATCCCGTAGTATTGAACATTAATTTTTTGATTTTCAGCTTCCAGACAGGTTAGAAACGCATTAAGCCCAGTACCAAAACCCATTTCTAAAATACGGAGGGGTTCCGAAGGATTTTGTTTTACATAATACGTCAAACCTTTATCGATAAATACATGCCTGGATTCCTGAATAGCTCCATGCGTAGAATGATACTGTTCTCTTATCTCAGGGAAATGAATAGTTTTAGACCCGTCTCCAGTGGTAATAATTTCTCGTTTTTGCCCTAAATTCATTTCATAACGTTAAATACTCTTGATAAAATTAAATTCATTAAAAATAGATGTTGAATTTATTTGAGAGTATACATTTCTCCCTAAAATGTAAAATTAGTCATTTTAAAAATTCTTAGTTTATTAGAAAACGGTATTTTTGTTTAACATAAAGCATTTTCTTACTTATGATTATGCTTTTCATAAAAACCTTTAAAAATAATTAGCGATGAGCCAGACCTTATCAACAGACATCAAGATTACTAAATCCAGTACGTCAAAAATTAACCAGGTAAATTTTGACAACCTTACTTTCGGAACTGTTTTTACGGATCATATGTATGTCTGTGATTATAAAAATGGTTCCTGGCAAACCCCTGAAATCAAACCTTACGGACCTTTAACCCTGGATCCGTCTGCACGGGTATTTCATTACGGACAGGCTGTTTTTGAAGGAATGAAAGCTTATAAGGATGATAATGGAAAGGTTTTTTTATTTCGTCCGGATGAAAATTATAAACGGATTAATACTTCATCTGCACGGTTGGCAATGCCTGAGTTTCCGGAAGACTATTTTTTTAACGGATTAGAAACCTTATTAAAATTAGATAAGGAATGGATACAACCAGGATTTGGGAATTCTTTATATATACGTCCGTTTTCTATTGCTACTCAAGCCAGTGTCTCTGCTTCTGAGGCAAACGAATATAAATTTATGATCATTTTATCTCCTGCGCAAGCTTATTACAGCGGGGATGTGAGCGTACTGATTGCAGAAAAATATAGTAGATCTGCTAGCGGGGGTATTGGTTTTGCCAAAGCGGCAGGAAATTATGCTGCTCAGTTTTACCCAACGAATTTAGCTAAAAAAGATGGATACCAACAAGTAATCTGGACCGATGCCAGTACGCATGAGTATGTAGAGGAAGCTGGTACTATGAATGTTTTTTTTAGAATAAATGATACGTTGTTAACGGCACCGGTAAGTGATAAAATTTTGGATGGGGTTACCCGTAAGAGTTTAATTGCTATTGCGCAAAAAGAAGGAATAGCGGTAGAAGAGCGACCGATTAAAGTATCAGAAATCGTGGAAGCTGCTAATAACGGAAGCCTTCGTGAAATCTTTGGTGCAGGTACGGCAGCAGTCATTAGCCCGGTAAAAGCCTTTAAACATAAAGACAAACATTTTGAAATTGACAGACCGGAAGAAACGTATGCTGACTTTTTTAAAAATAAACTAATGAATATCCAATATAATAAAGCCGAAGATCCGTTTGGGTGGAGGTATGAGGTGGTTATTTAATTATGAATTAAGAATTTGGAATTCAGAATTGACTATAAATTCTGAATTCCCTTTTTTGTTTTAAAAGATGTTCTTAAAGTATTATTAGAGTTTAATATCCGCAAAACATCCATTCCCGGCCCTTCCTTCGAAGGAAGGGAGCTAAAAAATACACTTTAAAATAGTAAAACTGAAAATTACTTATTGCATCCAATACAGTTAAAACGGAAGGTCAAATAAGCGAAATTTACCAATTATTTTGCTGACTTTAAACCTATGCTTGTAGAATAAAAAAACGCTCTAGTTTATAATTGCTATTATTTGTATCTTTAATTTATGGATTTAGAAAAGATAAAAGTTGGGATAAGTAAGTTATCTGTTGAAGATTAGGCTCTATTGGCTATAGAGTTAGAGAAGCTCATCACTAAGGAAAGCCCTTCAATTCAAGTGCAAGCATCTCGTCGTCATATTTTGGACAATAAACAAGGGTGTTGCCCTCATTGTGATCACCCCAAATATGTTCGTTTTGGTATGGATAGAGGAGCACAGCGCTACAAATGTAAGTCCTGTCGCAGGAGCTTTACAGAATATACAGGCACTTGGATGGCTGGTTTACATAAGAAAGATAAAGTAGATGCCTATTTAGCCTTAATGTTAGAAGAAAAGAGTTTGGATAAGATCAAGGAATCTTTGAAAATCAATAAAAAGACTGCATTTGATTGGCGTCATAAAATATTAGCTTCCTTAACGGATACAAATCGGGATGATTTTACTGGAATTACTGAAAGTGATGAAACCTTCTTTTTAAACTCGGAAAAAGGAAAAACTCCTGAAGGGCGTGAATCTAGGAAACGTGGTGGCACCTCTAGTAAAAGAGGTGTTAACAAAGATCATGTAGCGGTCATTGTTACACAAGACAGGAGGTCAGGTTTGGATTTGACAGTTGCAACTATGGGGCGTATCAAGAAAAGTGATATACAAAAAGCTATCGGAGACCGAATTAACAAGAACCAGACGATTCTTTGTAGTGATGCCCATGTGAGTTATAAAGGCTTTGCTATAGACCAAAACATAGAACACCATTCATTAAAAGGGAGTATAAAACAACGGGTAAAAGATAAAATATACCATATACAACATGTTAATTCTACCCACAACAGAATAAAAAAATGGATTGATAATGCTTTTTGGGGCGTAGCCGCTAAATACCTGCAACAGTACCTAAATTGGTTTAAGCTCAAAGAGCAGCTCAAAAACAATAAGGATAAAGCGTTGCTATTTGTGCAAAAAACCGTCTTAAATGTTAACGCTATAAAGAATTACAGAAATATTGAAGCACAATATCAAAAACTAATATCAACGCAATTATAAACTAGAGCCTAAAAAAATAATGCGAATTTTATTTCGTGTATGCTAGATCCACAAAACATCCATCCCCGACCCTTCCTTTAAAGGAAGGGAGCTAAAAAATACACTTTAAAATAGTAAAACTGAAAATTACTTATTGCATCCAATACAGTTAAGACGGAAGGCCAAATAAGCGAAATTTACCAATTATTTTACTGACTTTAAACCTATGCTTGTAGAATAAAACAATAATGCGAATTTTATTTAGCGTATGCTAGATTTACAAAACATCCATCCCCAGCCCTTCCTTTAAAGGAAGGGAGCTCAGAAGTAACTAAATAACATAATAACCAGTAACTTTTACCTAGTTCCCATTGCCTAAACAACTATTCATACACCAAGAACTTTTTTAATATTCGGTTTAAAATAATTAGGGCCTTTGAGTACTTTTCCGTCTTCGCGATAGATAGGTAGTCCGTCATTTCCTAATTTACTCATATTACTACGCTGAATTTCTTCAAAAACCTCTTCGATTTTATCTTGCATTCCATGTTCGATAATTGTTCCACATAGGATATACAACATATCACCCAGGGCATCTGCAACTTCAACCAGGTCATTATTTTGTGCTGCTGCCAGGTATTCTTCGTTTTCTTCTTTCATTAAGTTATATCGAAGTGTATGTTTAGCCATTCCTAAATCTGCAACAGGTTTTTCTTTAAATCCAATGTTGAACCTGGTATGAAATTCCTGTACGGCAGTTAATTTATCTTTCATCCTACTATTTTTATTTTTCTATTGAGTTACCTAAAAGCTTTACTACAGTCAAAAAAGTTGACCTGTTTCCGTATATTTGTAGTCCAATTTACTAAAATATGTTTAGTACCGGACAATGGATTTTTGCCGCTCTGTTTGTAGTTTGTTTTGTAATTGTCATCAGCATAATGTATCGTAAAGATTTAATGCTTCACCATAAACATTATAAAGGAAGTTTGCGCATTTTAGTTGGCTTTATCCTTTTTGTAATTCTTTTGTTTGTTTTAAAAGTGTATTTGCAGCCCTAGGTAATTTTAATTTTTTATTAATTTCTCTTCTACGTTTCTAAATACTTATCTTAGCTTACTGTTGCTAATTAGGTTTTAATGAAAATTATTAAGTACATCTTCTTTCTGTTGCTATTATGTATTATTGCCGGATCTATTTATATAGGTACAAAAAACGGCTCTTTTGAAGTGACGGAAGAACAAACTTTTAACGCCCCGGATAAGTTATTATACCAATCGATTACAGACTATACTTCTTTACCCAAGTGGAACCCTTTTGAAAGTACAGAAGACCAATTTACTTACAGCAACGATAAGAGTTCAGCAACTACTGGTAATTGGAAAGATGAAGATGGTACTTCATACCGTCTTTCTACCTTACAAAAAATTCCTTTTACCAAAGTAAAACAACGACTTCAGGAACCGGATAAGGACTCTTTATATTATGACCAACTGATATGGAAACTTGAACGGGAACAAGATCAACAAACTAAAGTAACCCTAACGGTAAAAGGGGAATTGACTTTTAAAGAAAAATTATTTCAGTTATTAAATAATAAAGAATTAGCTACAGATAAAGGTGAGTTGATCCGTCGTACTTTTTTTAAGATGGAGCAACATCTAGATACGTTAATGAATGCTTATACCATCAATACTACAGGGATTACAGAATACGGAGGAGGTTTCTATATGTATATGGCGACTGCTTCTACCATTAAAGCAATGCCTCAAAAGTTATCAGAGATGATTCCAGTAGTAAAAAATTATATTACAAAAAATAATATTGCACAAACAGGAAGTTCTTTTACTATTTTTAATGATTTTAATACCCAGTTAGGAACTACTATCTTTTCGGCTGCCATACCAGTAAGAGACCGTGTAATTACTCCTGCTGAAAGTAAAGTTTTATGTGATTTTATGCCGAGACAGACCGTTATTAAAACTATATTAAAAGGAGACTATAAATATTTAACCGAAGCTTGGGATAAAACACGGCAATTTGCAACAGAACGTAATCTAAGTGTTAGTGCTACTTTACCGGCATTTGAAATATACCAGGTAAGTTCTTCAACTGAGTCAAATCCAGCAGAATGGATTACCGAATTGTACCTACCTATAGAAGATAGTTCTGACAAACCAAAAGCATTGATAGATACTATAAGATAATAAAACATCAAAGCTTATTACTTTGTAATACTATAAAATTGTGAAAGCACTGTTTTTTGTTTTTATCGGAGGAGGTTCAGGAAGTATTCTACGATATTTGATTGGTAAATATTTTGAAAATTCATCTTACGAACATTTTCCTATAGGTACTTTTATTGCTAACGCTACCGGAAGCCTATTAATTGGTTTGCTTACGGGACTTTTCATTAAAAACAACTTTGTATCAAACCACCTTAGTTTACTATTAATTACCGGATTTTGTGGTGGTTTTACTACCTTTTCTACGTTTGCACTTGAAAATCACTTACTTTTAAGAGATGGTCATTTATTATCTTTTGCATTGTATACATTATTATCCATACTCGTAGCCGTAGCCTTTGTTTTTATTGGCATGTGGGTTACTAAATAATAACTTAATTTTTTAAACAGCTTATGAAAAAAATAGAAGCCATTATCAGAAAATCCCGTTTTAGAGCGGTTAAAGAAGCTTTGCATGCTATTGAGGTTAATTTTTTTACCTATTGGGATGTAACCGGAGTTGGAAACGAAAAGAAAGGGGCGGTCTACCGGGGCATTAGTTACAGTACTACAGATATACAAAGAAGATACTTATCTGTTGTAGTCTCGGATGAGTTTGAAGAAAAAGCAATTTTTGCCATAATGGACGCTGCAAAGACTGGAGAAGTAGGTGACGGAAAGATTTTTGTAGCAGATATTACAGAAACTTACCGAATTAGAACTGGTGAAAAAGGCTCACAAGCAGTGAATTAAGTTTTTTTAGGTTCTCTAAAATAACTAGTTAAACTTTATTTAAATATTCTTAAGAAAATTAAATATTGGGTTATAAATTCTTAAAAAAATTAAGATTTTTAAGAAATGCTTTATTTTTTTTAGGGGTTGAGTATATAATTCGTAAAAATAACAAGGAAACCCCCTCTTTTCTTTGGGGTACTATGTAATTAGTATAGTTTTACGGCTCCAATTGAAAATTATTTAATAATTAGGAATGTTTATTATGAAAGCAAAAACAATTACAAACGTAATTAAAAAGGTTAGTTTAGTAGCCTTAGCACTTGTAACAATGACTTTGTCTGCACAGGACGAAGAAAAAAAATGGTTTGACAACTTTTCTTTAAGCGGATCGGTTGACGGATATTTTAGAACGAATCTTAGTGGGCCTGACAAAACAGATGACAACGGAAATTTTTTAGCACCTGGTACTTCATTTGCAAATCAAAACGGTTTTTCTCTAGGTATGGTTAATACTGTTTTAGCCTATGAAGGTGAAAAAGTTGGTTTTGTCGCCGATTTAGTATATGGTCCCAGGGGAACAGATGCTGTTTTTAATGCAACAACAGCCTCCTCCTCTATCGTAAATCAATTGTATGTATATTGGAAAGCTACGGAAAGTATGACCTTAACTTTTGGTAACTTTAATACTTTTCTAGGTTATGAAGTAATTTCTCCAACAGGAAATTTTAACTATTCTACTTCTTATATGTTTTCTTACGGACCATTTTCTCATACTGGTTTAAAAGCTGACTTTGCAATTGATGATAACTGGTCAGCAATGGTTTCTATCATGAACCCTACCGATTTTGTAGATAATAATCCTTTTGACACTTATGTACTAGGAGCTCAATTAGGATATTCAGCTGATAGTGGTAGTGCGTATTTAAACTTTAGATATGGAAATGAAGGTCTTCCAGGTGAAGTAGACCCAACTTTTCAGGTAGACTTAACTACCGGATGGGATGTTTCTGACTCTTTTTATTTAGGTGTTAATACTACTTATTTATCTACAGGTGCACAAGAAGATGATGCAGATGCTTCTGGGTTTTACGGATTTGCTTTATATCCTCAAATAAAAACTTCTGAAAGTTTTACCATTGGTTTAAGAGGAGAATATTTTAATCAATATAACTTTGGTTTAACTTCTTTTGATGGTGCTGGTGATGTTGATTTTACTCCAACTGCTATAAATGAAGAAGGTGACGGATCTGTTTTTGCTGCTACCTTAACTGGTAGTTATGAGATTGGAAGTTTAACTTTTAAACCAGAACTTAGATTCGATACAATGAGCGAGGACGTCATTCCTGTTTTTATTGATAATGATTTTGAATCTTCTGATAATTTATTTTCATTTGTATTAGGAGCTGTGTATAGTTTCTAAATTAATAACGATAACATAATATTTGAAAAGCCGTTTCGCAATTTGTTGAAACGGCTTTTTTATGTTTTACTATAAGCTAAATTTTTAAGGGTAATTAAAATTGTGTGAATGAATAAATGCTGATTGTTCATCAATCCTGCGTCGTCAACCGCTTATCGTACTTTCTGACACCGGCTTTTATTTCTATATTAAGATGATTTTCTTCGGGAGGGATAGGACAGGAATATAGGTTGTTATAAGCACAATACGGATTATAAGCCCGGTTGAAATCAATAAGTATGGAATCTTTTTTGGGTATTTTTAAATCAATAAACCTTCCGCCTTCGTAACTACTTACCCCATTGGTTACATCCGTAAAAGGTAAAAATAAGTGATCCGTAAATTCTTCTTCCTGTTTTAATTGTTGGCTTTGATAAATTGCTAATTTCTGCTCCGTTCCCTGAAGTTGAAAATAAGCTTCCCCATATTTTACATACACCGGTTCTCGATCTGTGGTAGTTTTCATAATAAATGGCGTCTCATATGGAGTCCTGACAAAAAGGGCTTTGACACAGTAGGTCGTATCTGCTTTAAAAAAGGATAATCCTTTAAAACCTGGTATTTTCTCAGCTGGTAAGGGCGATGTCTCCTCGGTCAAGAACCTATGGTTTAAGGAATCCTGGAAGGACACTATATGATTTAACTGATCAGTTTGCTGACCATAGAGTTTTATAAAACTCACAACCATTATGACATATAGGCACCGCACGCATAGAAATTTATGCAAAAGTACAAACCCCTTATTATAAACTGGTGAATTTTATTAGAATTTAATAATACTAAACTAAAAAAAGCGTTTCCTTTTCAGAAAACGCTTGCGCGTTAGGGCAAATATAGTACTCTCTTTAGTGTCCGATTCGGGGTCTTCAATCTAATGTCCTCACACTAAGGATGCCCTGACTTATATACTACCTTTACTAACATCATATAAAAGTAGATGGTTGGTTATTTATAATCCAAAGATAGTGCAAAATGTAGATATTTACATACAAATTATAAATAGTTATTAACAAATTTATCGTTTAAATACATATTTAAAGGTTAAAATACGATTTACCGTATTTAAATTATGTTTAAGGCATTGCTACTTACTGGTAAGCTGTATATTTTGAAAATCCCAGGTATTTCTTAATCATATTGTTATATTCAGGAGTTATTTTTAACGACAAGGTATGATCTATAGTATATAAAGATTCTATATTTTGATAACCGGTTTGTAGTAAAGCTTCCAAAAATTGTAGGGAGGTCGTATAATCTCCTAATAAAGCGGTATAACTGATTATCTTAAAAAAAGTCTCCGGGCTACGAACTCCTATCTCATAGGTAAGCATTGCTAGAAAAAGCTGTGTTTCTGTTTTTTTAACTTGAAGTTGTGCATTCGCAATGATGGTTTTTAAATAATCTTCAACTCTATACGTCCAATAAGCTTGCTTATTACTCTTATGTTTTCTTACTTTATACAAAGCTTTTACCTGATCGTTCCACCAGGGCAGGTTGTAAAATGCCAAGTTATTTACATCCTCTTGAAATGCAAGAGCGAGGTTACTTCTCCATGTAGATTCTTGTACTAAATGGTAGTCATGTTTATTTTTTTTAACCTTAAACCGGGAGGAACGTTGTAAGGTATCTAACTGATTTTTAACGTCTTTATGAAAAGAAGTAAACCGAAACGTATTTTCTATTCTTCTTAACTCGTAAAATGCCTCTACTACTTCATCATTACTAAGATATTGTTCAACCTTTTCTAAGGCTTCTTGATACTGCCTTTGCATCCATATCGTATCCTTTTCAATTTTACCCCTGGTCATGTCTCTTACCTTAAAAGCATGTAAAGACCTGATGATTTCTTTATCAATTTTGGTTGTATTCTGAACTGTATAAACTTCTGCCGGAAGGCCTTTTTGTTTTAGTAATTTACGGGTACGCATTACATCAAAATATGCATACTTTCTAATATTTGTAATTCCCGCATAATAAAATTGATGGTTGAATCGAGATATTTCACCATAATTGGGGGTACTGTTGATTACTATAGTACCATCAAATAACTTATACCATACCGGAAGCATTCCGGTAAATTCAGCATCTATTCCTTCTCCAATGCTATACATCCGGCGTTTATCAATAGGAAAAGTAGTCAGGCAAAAGTTTAGGTATTTGGTAGTGTTATCAATACTTGCTTTTAAACTTCTCTTATCGGCAACATCAATAGAAACCGCAATACATCCAGTGGCTTCTGCTACCTTACAAAATGTTGTAAAATCAGTATTTTCTTTTTGTTTAATTTGAACATGAAAAAGCAATGGCCATTTTATAGTAGTGGTAAAGTTTTTAGGCACATATACTTTTAAAGAAGCACTATCCCTTTCAAAAACTTTAATTGTAGTTACCGTACTTTTTTTTAACCGGTACGCTTGTTGAGACTGAACCATTTGTATAGCAGTGGTAACTAAAAATAGAAAGATAAGCCCTCGTAATTTCATTTTTAATAATAAAAACTATTGTGCACAAATAAGATACCATTTTTATAGTATCTGATTTCGAATAGGTAAAACTAAAACCCTAAAAAAATAAGTTACTCGTAGACCGGTTTATTCTGTACTACACTAGAAAGTATAATGTGGGTTTTTACTTCGCCGTAGGTAATTAATTCATCTATAAAAGATTGCAGATGTACTTGGTCTTTTAAGAGGACTTCCATGATGATATTTTCATTTCCGGTGATACGGTAGCAGTTTAATACTTCTTTAAAAGTAGTTACTTTACTTAAAAAAGGTTTTAACCGGCCCATAAAAGCACTTAAGGTAATCATAGCCTTTAATTGAAAACCGCTTTTTTGATAAGCAATTAGGGTCGTATATCCTTCAATAATTCCTTTATCTTCAAGTCTTTTAATTCTTTCGGCAACCGCCGGGGAACTTAATCCGATGTTTTTGCCGATTTCGGTATTTTTTAAACGGGCATTACCTTGAAGTAGTGTAATGATCTTTACATCAATGCTATCCATAATTTTTAAGTAATTAATCCAAAAATAATTTAATTTTTAAAGTCTAACTAAATTTCAACTTTATTCTTTATGGTAGTACTTTGAATTTCCTTATTATTTTTGTTTTATGCCATCTCATAATTCGATACCAGTTTATAATAAAGCGAAAGAAATACTTCGTATGACGGATACTATTTCGCGCTCCTTTATTTCTGATTATGAGCAATTAGATAATACTGGTAAGGAACATCCTAATATTTATCTTTTAGGTGACCTTATTCGGGATGCGGTCATTTTAACTACGGAGATAGAAAAAACGGACGCTCAAGTATCTCGTTATGATAGAATTCGGCAAGGCTTACGTACTAATTTATGTAGTACCCAAATTTATAATAAATGCAAACATTTGGAAAAAAGTTGTCGTTCTGGCAAAGATTACTTAAAGTTGCTTCGGAAAGAATTACTTACTTTTAACAAACTTCAGAAACGTTGGATTCGGTTTTTGTAGTTATAAATATGTATGCTTAATCGTTAATACTTTTTATAACAACAATCGTATATCTCCAAATTACAGTATTTCCTAAATTACTTCAAAATAACTTGATTTTTAAAATACTAAACTTTACGATTTAGATAGGCAAAAAAGGCATACGGTTATCTTAAATAGTAAACTCAGTCATAACTAAAATAATAATAATACTACATAAATTAGCTTAACTAATTGAAAAAGTATTCTTTTCCCTTTCTAGTAGTGTTAAAGTACGTTAACAAATTATTAAATACAAAATAATTTAGCGTTAGAAGAAATAAATTGCGGGATTAAATAAATTTAATTCTATGAAAAATTCATCATCAAAGCTTATAAAGCTACTACTTTTACTACTAGTGCTCTTAATATCCGGCGGAGGTACTTTACATGCTCAAAAGAAAAAGAAGAAGAAAAAAGATAAAACCGAACAATCGACAGAAAAGAAGAAAGAAAAAAACAAAATAAAGTCTATTAAAGAAGCAACAAAACAAACTAAAAAAGTTGCCGGACTTTTTACTATCTATAGAGATACACTTGACGGATCAACGTTCATGCAAATTGATAAATCTCACCTTGGTAAAGAATACATATACTTTAGTCAAATAGCTGACGGAGTTCTGGATGCTGGTATTTTTAGAGGAGCCTTTATGGATAATAAAGTATTTAAGGTTAAAAAACATTATAATAAAATTGAGTTTATTACTCAAAATACTTCCTATTATTTTGATCCGGAAAATGCTTTATCAAAATCAGCACAAGCTAATATTAGTGAAGGGATTATGGCCAGTTTAAAAATTGAAGCACAAGATACAATTAACGAATCTTATTTAATTAAAGCGGATGACCTCTTCCTCAAAGAAACTTTCGAACAAATCAAACCTCCCAAATATCCCAATAGCAAACCCACGGATTTCAGTTTGGGAAGTTTAGATAAGGAAAAAACTAAGATTGAGAAAATAAATAATTATCCTGAAAATACAAATGTCGAAAGTCATTATACATATTCTCAGAGTTCTGTCTTAAATAATGGATCGCAGGCAGTCACAGATGGTCGAAATGTAACTATTAAAGTTACTCATAGTCTAATCGCTCTACCAGAAAACAATTATGAAATACGCCTAGACGATCCGCGTGTGGGTTATTTCTTTAGTCAGGTAACAGATATGACTGCTACTAATGCAACGCCCTATCGTGATTTAATACATCGCTGGAATCTTGTAAAGAAAAATCCAAACGCAACTATTTCAGAACCGGAAAAACCTATTGTATGGTGGATTGAAAATAGTACTCCCATAGAGTTTAGAGAAACCATTAAAGAAGCAGTATTAGAATGGAATAAAGCTTTTTTACAAGCTGGGTTTAAAGATGCTATTGTAGTAAAAACACAACCGGATGATGCTACCTGGGATGCTGGAGATATCCGGTATAACGTATTACGTTGGACTTCGTCACCACAACCACCTTTTGGGGGTTATGGACCTAGTTTTGTAAACCCTAAAACCGGTGAAATTTTAGGAGCTGATATTATGTTAGAATATGTCTATCATAAAAATATTGTACGCTATGAAAATCTACTTACTTTTAATCCGGAAGCTAGACAACAAATTGCTTTGCACCCTACTTTAAAGAAAAATAAATCTTTTTTATGTTCTTTTGGTCACGAAATGCAATCCAACATACTATTTGGACAGTCCGTACTTCTGGCAAACGGAAATACAGATAATGAAATGAAGGGGATGAAACTAGAGGCTATGAAAGAACTGGTTATGCATGAGGTAGGACATACCTTAGGTTTGAATCACAATATGAAAGCAAGCCAATTGTTTACTCCTGAAGAATTAAATTCTCCCGAAAAAATTAAAGGTAAATGCCTTACTGGTTCCGTAATGGACTATACTGCTATTAACGTAACTCTAGATAAATCAAAACAAGGTGCTTATTTTTCTACTTCTGTTGGTCCCTATGATAAATGGGCTATACGCTACGGCTACACCCCTGTAACTTCACAAAAAGATTTGGATGCAATAACTAGTGAATCCACTCGACCGGAACATATCTTTGGTAACGATGCAGATGATATGCGTAGTCCCGGTAAAGCTATTGATCCTAGGGTAATGACAAGTGATATGTCCAATGATCAGATTACTTATTCTATTGAACGGATGAAATTGGTAAATAACATGATTTCTAAATTAACTACTAAATTCAATAAGGAAGGCAATTCGTATCAAGAGTTAAGACAAGCCTTTTATGTATTACGTTCTCAGTACGGACGAGCTGGCGATGTTATTTCTAGGTTTATTGGGGGTGTTTATGTAGATCGAAGTATGATCGGACAGGATAAAAATCTTAAACCTTATACCCCGGTTAGTTATAAAGATCAAAAAAGAGCAATGAATGCATTAAGCACCTATGTATTTTCACCGGCTGCCTATAAAACTCCCGAAGGTTTGTACGACCACCTTGCTTTACAACGAAGAGGGTTTAACTTTTTTTCAGATACCGAAGATCCTAAAATACACGATCTGATCTTAGCATATCAAAATAGAGTGCTCAACCATATTATGCATCCTAAAACTTTACAACGTATTACAGATTCTGAACTTTATGGTAACCAATATCAGTTAAGTGAATTTATGACTGATCTGAATACAGCGATATTTCAAAAAGATAGCAAAGGTTCCATCAACAGTTTCAGACAAAATTTACAAAGGTCTTATACAGATAAATTATTGGCTATGGTTGATAATGAAAACTCTAAGAACAACTATTCATTTGCAGCCCAATCTATGGCGTTACAGAATTTAATTCGGATTAAATCTTTGATGAACAATACAAGCGGTGATGCAATTTCTAAAGCTCATAAAAACTATTTAAAAATAAGAATACAGAATGTTTTAGAAGATATTTAGGGTATCTAAAGATTATAAAGGTAAAGCGAAGTTGTTACAAATGTAATGACTTCGTTTTTTTATTTTACGTTTAACTAAAGTATATTAAGCCCAGTTTTGTCAAGCAAACATTTATGAAAAACACCATACTTCTTATCCATTGTCCGGATACAAAAGGAATCGTAGCCACGGTAACTAACTTTATACTATCTAAAAACGGAAATACTACTTATGTAGAACAACATGTGGATCGGGAACTTCAGGAATTTTTTATGCGATTAGAATGTGAATTTGACAGTGATGAAAGAATTCAGCAGTTTAAAGAAGCTTTTCAAAGTAAAGTTGCGGTTCATTATGAAATGCACTGGGAATTATATGATGCGGAATCCATACCGAATATGGCATTGTTTGTTTCTAAATACGACCATTGTCTTTATGATATACTAAGTAGAAATATTTCAGGAAAACTAGGGGTTTCTATTCCTATTATTATCAGTAACCACAAGGAATTAAAGTCCGTTGCCGACCGCTTTGGCATTGCCTTTAGACATATACCGGTTACTAAAGAAACTAAAGAACAAGCCGAAAAGGAACAATTAGCACTTTTACAGTCTTTAAATATCGATTTTATCATTTTAGCGCGTTATATGCAAATAGTATCTCCGGATTTTATTAAACACTACCCCAACCGGATTATCAATATTCACCACTCTTTTCTTCCTGCTTTTCCTGGGGCTAAACCTTATCATTCAGCTTATCAGCGAGGGGTTAAAATTATCGGTGCAACAAGCCATTATGTAACTTCTGATCTGGATGAAGGTCCGATTATAGAACAGGAAATTGTACGGGTCTCGCATGTTCATAATATTCAAGATTTTATTGAAAAAGGAAGAGACCTAGAGAAAATTGTATTATCGCGCGCTATTAAAATTCATCTGGAACGCAAAGTACTGGTATATAATAATAAAACTATTATATTTTCCTAATACTAGTATTTTTAGCCTTCAAAAGATAACAATTGCTTACAAGTAACTACCTATCTACGTTAATATTTTCTATTATATTAGTGAACCAAAACTCATTTTTACTTTGAACATAAAGTATGAATCGGTTTAAATTAATTATATTTATCGCCAAACTCGTTTTATGAAAAAGATACTCCTACTATGTTGTCTGATGACTATTTTTAGCTGTGCAGAATTGCAGCAAGTGGTTAATAGTTTACCTACTCAAGGTACCGGAATCGGATTGAGCAATGTAGATATTGCTAATGGTTTAAAACAAGCCCTAGACAAAGGAATTAGCAAACAAGTGTCTAAACTTACCAAAACAGATGGTTTTTATAAGAATCAACTGGCAAAAATTTTATTACCAGCAGAACTTCAAAAAGTAGATAACACGCTACGAAAAGTAGGTTTAAATAAATTGGCTGATGAAGGTCTCAAAATATTAAATCGTGCAGCTGAAGATGCGGTAAAAGAAGCTACCCCAATCTTTGTAAATGCAGTTAAACAAATGACTTTTAATGATGCCAAGCAAATTCTATTAGGAGATGACAAAGCGGCAACCAGCTATTTACAGTCCGCAACAAATTCGGCTTTATATAATAAGTTTAACCCAGTGATCAAAAAATCTTTTAGCAAAGTAGGAGCTGATAAGATCTGGACTAATATTATTAATAAGTATAATACCATTCCTTTGACTAACAATGTAAATCCTAACTTAACAGATTATGTAACCCAGGAAGCATTAAAAGGTGTATATACTATGATTGCGGTAGAGGAAAAGCAAATCCGGAACAATTTAAATTCCAGAACTACCGATTTGCTAAAAAAAGTTTTTGCATTGCAGGACGGAAGATAGTTTTACAATCCGTTTATAAAATTAATAGATTGTAAATTAAATACTTCCGGTTGTTCTACATTGACGACATGACCGGAATTATGAACTATAAAAAGATTAGAAAGCGCATGTGTTGCAGCAATCTTTTTAATAGAAGGTAAAAACAAATAGTCTTCTTCGCCCATCACATATAAAGTAGGAATCTTAATATCTTTTGCCCTAAAGAAACGAAGTAGCGGATTGATTTCAGAAGTTAACCGGAACCAACGAATAAATTCCTTTTGATATAATTTTTTAGCTTCCCGGACAAAAAGTAACCTCGAATTTTTATGATTTTTACGTGGCATGATAATAAACGCAAAAAACTTATAAAGAAACATGTAGGGTACTACGGATTTAAAAATAACCCCAAGTTTCATTAAGACCTGAGAACGTAAATTCAACTTCATAATCGCACCTCCCATGATCATACTTTGTACCCGGTTAGGAAAACGCTCCGCTAGATTTCGGATCAAAATGGTTCCTAAGGAAATACCTACGAAATGAGACTTTTCAATATTTTCTTTATCAATTACTTCAACAATATCATTGGTAATAGCATCAAAGGTATATTTTGTCTTAAAGGCATCTTTTAAAACGGGTTTTGATTTACCATGACCTCTTAAGTCTAACAATAGTACGTTAAAATGCTTTTTAAATTCGCGGACTTGTTTAAACCAAATAGAAGAACTACCTCCTGCCCCATGAACAAAAGTTACCCATTGGGTACTATCTTTATGAGGATATGTAGCATAATTAATCATAATAACTTCTAGGTAAATGTAACTATCTCTATGTTAAATAATGGTCTCAGTTGTAATTAATTTATGATTTAATAAAAATAGTCCGAAGATTTTGACCGAAGTAGCCTTTATTTTTCATAATTTACTTTAAGATACTCAATTTTTAAAATGTAGAATTAGGTAACCTTACTTTTCTAAAATTGCTTGCATTTGTTGTTGTAATTCAAAAGCTTTGTGTTGTGCCGCTGTAGCGAAATCTTTTTGATCAGAAGCATAGATAATTCCACGAGAAGAATTAATTAACAATCCGATGGTATCTTTAACCAGGCCGTATTTACAGACTTCTTGTAAACTTCCGCCTTGCGCCCCCACCCCCGGTATCAATAAAAAACTATTGGGAACTATTTTCCTGATTTCTTTAAGATACTCACTTTTAGTCGCTCCTACCACATACATTAGATTCTCTGCATTTTTATAGGTTTGAGACGTCTGTATAACTTGCTGATATACTTGTTTATCACCTCCTTCTTTGGTTTGAAAATCAAAAGCCCCGGGGTTGGAAGTTAACGCAAGTAAAATGGTTATTTTATCTTTAAAAGAAAGAAAAGGTTCCACCGAATCTTTGCCCATATAAGGAGCCACCGTTACGGAATCAAAGGCTAAATCTTCAAAAAAAGCTTTGGCATACATGGTACTGGTATTTCCGATATCTCCACGTTTAGCATCCGCAATGGTAAATACTTCCGGGTGATTTGTATTTAGATAAGCTATGGTTTTTTTCAAAGCTTCCCACCCTTCTACCCCATAAGCTTCGTAAAAAGCAGTATTTGGCTTATAAGCAACCGTAAGGTGATGGGTAGCATCGATAATTGCTTTATTAAACTCAAAAATCGGATCTTCTTCTGTAAGTAAGTGTTTTGGGATTTTATTTGTATCTGTATCAAGTCCGATACATAAAAAGGATTTTTTTTTCTTAATCTGTGCTACCAGTTCTGGGATTGTCATTTTGTTAGTTGTTGATGGTTTTTAGTTGATGGTTGTCTGTTGTTGGTTGATCGTTATTAGTTATTTGTTGCTGGTTGTTGAGATGACTAGCCAAAAGACACTAGGCAAAAGTTGTTGTTGTAACCTCTCTCATAAAATGGTTTAATCATTTTTAGTTTTTTATTCTCATATCCCGATTCTTAGTTGTTGATATGAATAGCCAAAAGACACTAAGCAAAAGTTGTTATGATTTTTTGTAATTATTTAATCCGATTTTAGTTTTTAATTCTTGTATCTAGGTTCCTGTTTCCTAAATCCTATATCCTGTTTTCTATTTCCTAGTCCATATATCAAATATCCAGCCTTTACATACTACTATTTACTCATCAACATAATCTTGTAGATAAGCGAAGCGTTCGGTTAACTTGCCGTTTTCTGTTATTCTAGCTCTTTTTAAGATACCATCTTTATCCTTATTAAAAAAAGCGGGGATGACGTATTCTAAAAACATTTCGCCAAATCCTTCACTTGCATCTGCTGGGAGTTCGCAAGGTAGATTATCTACTGCCATTACTGTAATTGCTTTGGGATTGTCAAAGTCCACTTCTTTTTCTGTCTTAGGATCATATCCGTACAAAGGGTTTTCAATAGTAGAAGCTCGTAAAGTACTGGCAACCGGACCATCAACATCGCAGGAGATATCTGCAACAACTTTTAATTTAAACCCCGGTTGTTTTGCATCTTCTCTGGTAAATATAAAAGGGGCTCCGTCTCCATAGAAATGTCCGGCCATATAGATGTCACTAACCTTTGCAAATTGTATAAACGTACTCTGGTATTCTTCCGGAAATTGAAAGAAATCCTGAATGTCTATTTGAATTTTGTCTTTTCTTTGATTGTAATCTAACGCATCCAATTGAGTAAAAACCGGTTTATCAAAATCTTCATTTAAAAACTTCTGTTTGGTCACTTCTTCAATTCCAACAGCAGTTAATAATTCCCGGATCCCTTGCCCTACTCTGCCTTTACCGGTGACTATAATTTTAACAGGTGGTAAATTAATTTGTTTTAAAGTCTTAACCAACTCTTTTTGATCTTCCAAAGCGTTTGCTTTCGAAATAGTAAATATGTTCTCACGCAGTCCATAAGCTCTTAAACCATTATATGCCCCTACCACTCCGGCATAATACCCAAAACCGATAAGCCGGTTATTATTTTGATTAACTATGGTTTCATGGTCATATAATTCAATGTTTTTTTGAAGTATTGCTTGTAGAAGTTTTCGGTTGTAAGGTTGTTTTTTAATTGTATGCGAAAAAAAGAAGTACTTTTTATCCGGAATTAAATGATCAATCGGCACCTCTTTTACCCCTAACAACACATCACACTCCGTAAGATTTGTTGTTACTTCAATTCCCTGATCTTTATATGCTTGATCCGAAAACACGCGGATATCCGAAGGTTCTACTTTAAAGCTAGCTTCTGGAAAAAGTGTCATTACCTTTTTAATGGCTGAAGGTGAAAAAACCACACGTCGATCCGGAGGTGTTTTTCTTTCTTTTAGAATTCCGAAGCTTGGCATAAATTTTAAGATTAAAAGAAGCTATGGTATATTTTTTGATTACTAATAAATCAGACAAAGATATGACAAATATGAGTATCTTTGCCTACTTTAGTTCAGAGTTCAGAGTTTTAAAAAGATAAAACTTTTTTCTTTTAATAATTTAGTTTTAACTTAATTCTAAAGTTCATAACTCATCACTCTTAACTTATAACTAAAAAAAGGGGTCGACTGGTTTTGACAGCGAGACGAATGGTATGGTAAGCATGCCGAGCTATGAAATTAATGCTCGTAAATCTCTATTTCACTTTTTTAAACGGCGAGAATAACTACGCCCTAGCTGCATAATCCGAATTATAGTAGGATAGTGCCTCGGTTCGCAAGGCGAACAAGCAGGATACCTCTCAAGAGCCTTGGTTTACGGCGATTGGTTTTGAGGTATCGTAAAAGTAAACCTAGCTGTTGTAGTGCTTTTATACAATAGCGAAATTTTATAAAGATAAGGGGTGCGTTGGTAGTTTTTGACCGGCAATCTCACGAAAACTTAAACAAAGACTAAGCACGTAGAAAGCTATAGTATTCCTTGTTTGGACGAGGGTTCGAATCCCTCCGACTCCACGAAGCCGGATAAATCTAGTGATTTATCCGGCTTTATTTTATTGGTAATCAATAAATTAACCCTCTATTAGTTCGAACTTATTCTTATTGTCCTCTACATTTGGTGAAATGCAAGTCACTCTATTTCAGCAATTAAAAGTTCGAATCCCTCCGAGGTTCGTAGGAAAATTCGACTTCTAGTCCGACTAAAATATAGAGAGTTTACTTTAGAACCGGCAAAGTCTAATTATTTTAATGGAAGTGAAAGAAGGTCTTATACCTGTCATTAATTTTACCAGATAATGATATTCTTTCCTACATTCAAGTTATAAAATAAAGCACCAAATTTCTATGAAAATAAGATTTAGTGCTCTTAAATATGCTATAAACATTATTAGTCTTTAATAATCTTTTTTATAGCTCTGTTTCCTTCTATATCTTCTATTTGAAGAATATATAAACCCGTAGCAAGACCTTTTAAATTCATCGTTTGAGTAGTTGATCTTTGGATTAAAGATCCATCAATATTAAATAACGTTGCTTTTTTATATTGTCTATTATCTGCTATAGAAATATTTAAGATATCTGTAACGGGAACTGGATATAAGGATACTGCATCATTGAAAGCAAAGTCATTAATTGAAAGATTCATAAATGTTACTTCTAACTCTGCAAATGCATTAAAATCTGTATCTGGAAGGGCTTCGATTTTACCTAAATAAGTTCCTCCAGCGGTTAGTGTTACAGAACCGTACGTACCAGTGTACGTGTAACTATTAACATCCGATCCTACAGTTTCTATATAAATATCTCCACTTGAGGTGCTTGGCTCAACAATGAAAATATTTGTACCAGTTGTATTAGCAGCGTTTTCCCAGTTGAGAGTAAAACTAGTTTCTCCCACATCAGATACATTTAAATTGAATGGTGCTTCTGGTTCGTTAAGATCATCGTTTGTTGTTGAGATTTGTGCAAACGCAGTGAAATCATCATCTGGTAACGATTGAATTTTTGCAAGATAAACACCGCCTTTTTGAATAGTTACAGAACCATACGTACCCGAGTAGTCAAAAGCTGTAACACCAGCTTCTAAGGTAGTAATGTAAATGTCACCACTACCAGCAGCTTCATCTACGATAAAAACATTTGTTCCTGTACTATTTGCATCGTTTTCCCAAGTAAGGGTAAAACTTGTATCTTCCTGATTAGAAAGTGTAAGATTAGTTGGTGCTTGTGGATCCTTTGGCTCATCAGAACCATCTGTAGATACTTGTGCAAATGCCGAAAAATCATCATCTGGTAACGATTGAATTTTTGCGAGATAAATACCACCATCTTGGATAGTTACGGAACCATAGGTTCCAGAATAATCAAAAGTAGTGGCTCCTGCTTCAAGAGTTGTAATATATACATCTCCACTTCCGGCAGCTTCGTCTACAATAAATATGTTTGTTCCCATACTGTTCTGATCGTTTTCCCAAGTGAGTGTAAAACTTGTATCTTTCTGATTACTTAACATTAAGTTAGTTGGAGCGTCCGGATCTATTGGTGGTAGAACTTGATTAGTTTCTATGGAGGCAAAAGCATTGAAGTTTCCATCAGGGAGAGCTCTAATTCTTGCTACATAGTTTCCTCCTTCCTGAATAGTCACAGAACCATATGTTCCGGAATAGTCGTAAGAAGTAACTCCCATCGCTACCGTTTCAATAAAAACGTCTCCACTATTTGCAGCAGGATCTTCTATATAAATTTCGGTTGCTGTTGCATTAGGATCATTTTCCCAAGCGAGGGTAAACCCTGTACTCGTAACGTTGCTTAATGTAAGATTAAAAGGCGCAGAAGGTTGCTGTGCGAACATTACAAAACCTAATATCCACACTAAAGGAAAGATTTTCTTATGTAAAGGATTCATAGAACTTGAAGTAGTTGTTTTCATAATATTTAATTTAAAATTTAGGGTTACCCATTTAGTTCGCAATGATTTTTAGTTGTTTGATAGTTATGGGTTCATGGCTAGTGCAACGTTCTATTATTTTATCTAGGATTGACACCCTGTGGTTCCGCCTATTGAACCTAAAGAAATATTCATCGATGTATTTTTGAAGGTATTCTTTGTTACAATAAGAATGAACCCCTCTCAGCCAGTTTTTAAAGTTCCTGATCTGTATGTGCAACATCTTGAAGTTTTTTCCTTTGTTTGATAAAGTTTGTTTTAAGTCAGGGTATTCTTCTTTGATTGGGTGATAACCAGGCCAACCATCCGCTAATATACTAGCATCATTCTTTATATGCGTGTCAAACAATGGTTTTAAAGATCTAGCACTATAATCTTCTATAACTTTAGCATAGCCCCTTCCAGACTTACCATCCCTGTATTCAAAAGCAACGACTACCCTCATTTTCTTATCACTTTTACTTCTTCCCTGTTCCCCCTTTTAGGGTGTACCTATCTCGAACTCATCAACATGGACTTCATCTTCTAAAGGGTACTGCTCACTGCTTTCCATAGCTAACTGTACTTTCTGGCGAAATGCCCATGTTGTTTTTTGGTTCAAACCAAAACGTTCTGCTAACCAAATACTATTTGCCCCTTTCTTACTGGTGGAAATCTCATAGAGTATCCCAAAGGCTTTAAGGATATCAAACTTAAGTTTATGAAATAGGGTTGCTGCCGTTGTAGATTCGTCATAACCGCATTTACTACAACGACGGCTATAAGGTTGCTTGCCCTTTGTGTAAGCAGTTGAGCTACATCTCCTACAACTATAGCCGTTTTCCCATTTTAATCTTGCCAAAAACTTATAACAATCTTCGTTAGTTGTAAACCGATCTATAAATACCTGTCTATCAAGCTCTTTTAATATCTTCATTTGTAGAATATTTACCTATAATTTACAAAATAATATCCTCACTTACAAGTATTTGAGACTTAAATGGGTAACCCTATTAAAATTAATGTTGCATTACCTATAATTCTGCAAAGGCGCTAAAATTTTTATCTGGTAGTGCTTGAGCTTTTGGTAAATAGGTTCCACCAGCGTGAGTGGTGAAATCACGGTATGTTCCACAATAATCAAATGAAGTAGTTCCTGTTGGTATGGTAGCTTTGTAGGTGTCTGCAATGTTAACTGCATTTTTCATATAAATGTTTGTTTGTACCGTATTTTCCAATTCCGGACAGCTTAGCGTAAAGCTTGTTTTTGTTATGGTAGAATTTATTAACACCCATGCGGGCTTCTAGATCATGTGCAGAAACTAAATCAGTAGTCATTATAATTGCTAAAGACATCATGCTTTTACCAAGTTGTTTCAAATTTTAAGTAGTAGTTTTTATCATACGGCTATTTTAAATAGTAAGAGTTAGTATTAATTAAACATAAAGAGGACACTAAAACAGAATGCAATTAGCACCAAAGACCAGAATCTAAAATTCTTATAAAATGGCACCCATATAAGTTCTTCCGATTCTTCTTTATAAATTTTCCTAGTCCAAATGTAATCATTTACTTGTTCCGGGTTATCGGGTTTTCCTGCAAGACTAACGACAATGATAATTATTGAACTTAGCACAAAGTAAACAGGAACTTTAAGTAGAAAATGTATATCTCCTAAAACTTCAAAGTCAAAGACTACTTGACAAACTACAGTGATGATTGCGGCTATTGCACCTCCTATCAGTCCCCAAAAAGCTCCGTGTCTGTTGATACGTTTCCAAAAAACGCCTAGCATAAATACCGCAACTACTGGTGGAGCGATATAGGTAAGCATTTCTTGATAATATTTTAATAATGAATCAAATTTAGAAATAAACGGAATCCAAGCCACTGCAAGAATCAATACAACCACAGAGACTATTTTCCCAATGACCACTTGTCTTTTTTGAGAAACGCCAGGGTTAAACTTTGTATAAAAATCCATTGTAAATAATGTCGCAACAGAATTTAATAATGCACTTAAAGAGGATGTAAGTGCTGCAACCATTGCTGCCAGCATTAATCCTAAAATACCTACAGGCATCAACTCTACCACTAGCTTAGGATAAATCATATCATTTTTAGGTAATCCTGGATATAACATTTTACCCATTACTGCTGGAAAAATGATTATAAAGAGGATCAACACTGTTAAGAATCCCACCATAAGAATACCCTTTCGCCCGTGATCTACAGATTTAGCCGTAAGGACTCGTTGTACTAGCATCTGGTTATTCCCCCAGAAATAAAATCCTAAAATGGGTATTCCGACGATCATTCCCAACCAGGGAACTGAGGGATCGTCTAATGGACGTATAAGTTTTGTCATTACATCATCGCGCAATAACAATTCCTTTACGTACTCCAGTCCATCATTAGTGGCAGCAAGAAATGTAAGAACAAAAGTTCCTATAAGCAATAAAATACCTTGTATTAAATCTACCCGTATGGCTGCCGATAATCCTCCAGGAATAGTATAAGCGGCTACAATTATGGCAAAAATTACCGATAATTCTACTAGTGTCAAACTTGGAAATACCAGTTTCATTAATAGTGCAGCCGCATAAAGAGCACCTGCTGCATCAAGGAATGTGGAGCCTAGTAAAGTAATGAAAGAGAAGTAGTATCTTGATCTTTTGTCAAACCTTTTTTCTAAAAATTCCGGAATGGTAAATATGCCTGACTTGATATAAAAAGGTAAAAAGAACATCGCAAAGAAAACCATCACAAGTACAGAAACCAGATCATAATTAAACACTGCAATTCCAGTAGAATAGGCGTCTCCGCTTTTCCCGATAAGGGTAGTACTGGAAATACTTGCTGCAAAAAGAGAAAAACCAATTATAGGCCATGTCATATTACGACCTGCTAAGAAATAATTTGCTGTAGAGGTACTGCCTTTTTTAGAATAGCTCACACCTAGCCAAACAATAAAAATAAAGTACACTACAAGAACTGCAATATCTATTATACCTAAGGAATTGATCATAGTTTTATGCTATACGCTTATTTCAATTTTATAGTACTTATAAAAACCACACTATTTGCCGGCAATTCTACTTGTACGCCTAGGTCTTTTTTGTACGTCACTTCTCTAGCAGGTACAGGAAAGCCTGAGCTGTTTTTTATATTTTCGCCATCTACATAATTATATAGATATAGCGGTACGCCATTAGTGTAGGTATCAGTAGCTACGTTATAGGTTTGTCCTGTTTTAGACTGGTTTACCAGCATCATTGAGAACATATCGTTTTTATAAGCTCCTACAGCTCTTATACTGTCATTTTTCACATTGATGATGGGCTTCATTACTTTAGACCCTGGTGGGAATATATTACATAAAACCGTCCAGGGATAAGACCAAGGTCTAGGTGTTAACTCATCGGGACCATTAAAGTGTTCCCCGAGGATATTCCACATACCCCATTTTTTGAGTTTAGACTTTTCTCCTGCATCACCTTTGGTATGCATTGCATCATCTACATTCCAGGCGATGGCACTTCCCATTCCCACAAGCATGCTTTGTGCAGCAGCATCTGCCATATCTACCCCATAAAAATGATCATAGACAAACATTTCTGAATCTTCTGTACTTGCATACGGATCTGCAGCGGCGCGTTTTTTATTTTCTTCACCTAGCTCACCATTGTACTTCATACCAATCTCGCCAAGTAAAAATGGTTTGTCAATATTTTTGAGACTATCTGCAAAGGGTTGCAAAAATTTTATAAGATTACCAGAGCGTATCTCATCTTGATTTGCATAAATATGCACTTCATACGCCTTTGTAATCTCGTTGTGCTCCTCTATAGTTGAATACATCCAGTCCGCTGAAGGTTTTGGGTGTGTGGGGTGATTCCATTGCACAGTGGCGTCTGGTCCAACCATACCTACGTATTTACTAAGTGGAGAATTCGCTAAAGCTTTTGCCATTTTTGTATAACCAGCACTCCATTGATCCCAATCCCCGTCTGTACTTGCCCAGTAACCGTTAGGTTCGTTTACCAGGTTATAATAAGTGATACAGGTGTACCCCTTTTCTATCACAAGATGATTGAGGTATCCCGTTATCATCTCTATCCAGCGATCATCATCTGCACGGTCTATAGGGTTTTTTACTTTAGAGCCAGACTGAGGCGCACCCCATTCACCAAACATTACTTTAATATCATTTTTCTGACAATAGTCTAGAAGTTTGTAGAGACTTTTTACCTCCTGCGTATTATAATCTACTATTGGATTTCCGTCTTTATCGTTCCCTTGGTAATACCTCCAGCCAGCACCATCCATTACACGTATGACATGTGGATTTACAAAGTCAAGCCTTCTGTATAACTCTTCCCACTTTTCATCAGTCATAAGGAATCCCCATTCAGCATCTTCAGAATCTGCATGTGGGTAGGCAGACCATTGCACGCCGTGACCTAAGAACTGAGTATTAATGGTATTTTCTTTAAGGAATGATAGAGAGATTCCCGCTTTCGCGAAAGCAGACTCTCCCACCTTCTCATTACAATTTACGGTAAGTAAAAGAACAACAAAAACTAAAAATAATAGGGTAGATCTCATCATTATAAACTTACTTTGAGTTGATTAAGTAATTCTATCACATTGCACGTTGCAAGACCTACATACTTATCAGCGGCGCCATAATAAACATATAATGTATCATCTATGATCATATTTCCAGTAGGGAAAACGCAACCTTTGTAATAACCTTCGATTTCATAATCATGCTCTGGTTCCATAATATGCTCCTCCAGACGCCCTATTACTTTAGTTGGGTCATTTAAATCTAGTAAGGCAGCGCCTACGCGGTAATACCCTAAGCCGCCTTTTTCTACACCGTGGTAAATTACTAACCAACCATCCTTTGTCTTGAGCGGGGGTGTACTACCACCTATTTTTTCTTCCCAAGAGTCTTTTCTACCCGTAAGAAGTAGCTTACTTTCTTCTTCCCAAACCATAAGGTCATCTGTAAAACGAATCCAGATGGAAGGTTCGGTGCAACCATATCCCTCACCTATCCACTCTTTAGGGCGGTGAAGCATAGCAAACTTGCCGTTTATTTTTTCTGGAAAAAGTATTACATCACGATCATCAAGATTTGATGTAGTGATTCTTCCTAAACGCTTAAATGTTTTTAAATCTTTAGAAATTGCCATTCCGGAGTTGGCAATATTATTTTTATAAACCTGTGGTGTATCTTCTCCGGATTCCGGAAGTAAAATTACGTCGTGTTCAAATTTCCAGTATTGCCCCGGAGGAAATGGTCTGTAAGCATACGTTATATAAAACTCATCATCAAACTTTACGATACGAGGATCTTCTACGCCGCCCATATCTGGCCCATCAATACTTGGGGAAAATACCGGATCATTGCTTACTCTGTTAAAATTTATACCATCTGTACTTTCTGCTAGTCCAAAATGAATATAGTGTTCTTCATCATTTCCAGCAGCTCGATAAAGCATAGAAAATTTACCATTTTCATACCATACGCCTGGGTTACAAACTACAAGGTTTTCCCAATCATTATCTGGGTTGGGACTGAGTACAGGATTATTCTCGTACTTTTTGAGTTGGATCGTTTTTGTAGTTGTTTTTGAGGCTCTAGTGTCTAACATTTGTCGGTTTTTAGTCAATAATAGTATAGGTTTCACGCTTAAGTAAACCCCAGACTAGTAGTTATATAGTTGGCAATAAGTTCTTAATAATCAAAATTTGTAATTACTGTAAGTGTCGTTCCAGGGACAGATAGTGTTTCACCCGCTGAGAAGTCATAGCTTAAGTTTTCTTCTTCTGGCGTAGGATATCCATTTACATCTACCGTGCGGTCATTTTCTTTATATACAAATTTCTTAGCTCCTGAAAGTGATAGTCCTATTGCTTTCACATTGATCTCATAATCTTCTGAAAAGATGTTGTTGATAGCAATCATATACTTTCCATCGTTTTCTACTGCAATTGCGTCTACACCTACTAATCTTGGTATATTTACTTTAAAGACTTTAGTACCATTCTGCATATATCTACTTATCAAAGAGAAAGAATAAAAGTGAGGTCTAACTTCTTCTTTTTGAGGATTGCCAAGTATTTCTACTCCGAGAATATTCCAGAATCCCCATACTTTTAAGTCTTGTCCGGAATTAGATCCACTATGCATTGCATCATCGAGGTTCCAGTTTATAGCTCCGGAATATCCTGCATTTACAATTTTCATGGTTGCAGCTATAAGATCTACCCCGTGGAAATATTCATCTACAAGTGTGTTAGAGTCTAATGCAATATTTGCAGAGCTATTGATATTCTCAAGATTTGCATTATAAAGATTCTGATCTATTTGCGATGTACCAGTTTCATATTTAAAACCGTACTCACCAATAACTATAGGTGTACCAGCCGGAGCAGCATTTTTATAGGCTGCTAGTGTTCTCTCATAAACACCATTATACATAGCTTCTTTAGGTGGATAGGTATGTATATCATAGAGCTTTACCTTATCCCCAAGATCTGCGGTCATATCTGTGACCCAATTTGTTAGATTGTCTGAAAAAGGTGCGATATCCGGACCGGCAAGTTTAACCTTACTAGAGACACCGAGTGAATCTAACTTTCTGTAAAATGCTTCTGTAGTCCTCTTCCAAAGGTCGTAATCTCCCTCTGTTGCAGAACCTTCAAGATTAGGCTCATTTACTGTTGTATAATATTTAATACACGTAAACCCTTTTTCTTCTACAAGGAATTTAACATATTTTGCAGCATTTGTGATTCTGTTTTCAAAAATACGATTTTGGTTTACATCCATCTGATTGTAACCCCAATCTCCTAACATTACAGTAATGTTGTTATCCTGACAGTATTGGAGAATACGCTCCATACCTTCTAGGAATATAATAGGGTTATAATTATCTGCCCCTAGGTGCGCATATTTATCATAAGATCCAAAAACAACTCTTAAAAATGATGGCTTCATATAATCGAGACGATCGTACATTTTTTGCCAGTCTACATCTTGAATGGGTAAATCCCAAAATTTATAAGCTTGCGGATAAGGATCCCACTGTACACCATTACCTATATAAGAATCATTGATAACCGTACCTAATTCAATTACCAGTTCTGTAGAAATTGGCTCTTCTGCTGGCGCTTCAAAATCATCTGAACAGGAAATTCCGGTCACAAGAAATGCAAGTAAGAGCACGTATTTATAGTTTATATTTTTTAGCATTTATATAATTTCTTTTTGTAGTAAATTAATGTTACTCTTGTGGCTCTAGGTTTATATAAAGGTTAAAACCATTTATGATTTGAGCTTCTGCTTCAAAGTGATCCCAAGTATATTCATTTACAAAATTTTCAAATCTTAATGAAATAGAACCATCTGCATTAGTTGTGAGTTCTCCTACTGAAGTTTCTCCAAACTCGTTTCCAGCCTGCAGTGTTAGTAAGTTAGCTCCTTCGTTAAACTCCCACACTCCATTCTCGTGTGGTATCTTTTTATATCTAGCTGAATAATCTGTGGAACCACCTTTATAGTCAGGCTCAAAAATGTAAGAACCAAATTCTCTGTCTTTACCAGCGGTAACTGTAAACGTACCTTCAGGATTTCCAGCTTCATTAATTCCAGTTGTGGTAAAGGAGATTGTATTATCTGTATCTGGTACTGTTGCAGGAAAATCTCCACTTAACACAGCAGGAGCATAATCTTCTGGTGGATAAGTATCAGTTACAGGATCATAATTAGGGCCAAAAACCCCCCAACCCCAAGTCTCACCGATACCAATATGCCAGTCAAAAAGGATATTTTGTGTTTTCCAGTTGCCATCAAGTTGTGATTCATAAGGCCGGACTTCTACAGTCCAAGTACGTGACTTACCTGATTCAGATACTACTTTAAAGTCAAACATAAAATCTGAGGAAAAGCTTATCACCTCACCAGCTTCTGGTTGTACTGTTGCAAGCTCAGAAATCTGAAAACTAGGCTGCACCGCATTGATATCTATATTATTAAGTACCGCATTTACAATTATTTTACCTTCACTTTCTCCTTGCGAGATGATGTTTGCAGCCCCCACTTGACCAGGAATAGTAAAGTTTAAAAATTGCCTATCGTCACTTGTAAAATCTTCAATAGGGTTTTCTGTACATCTAATAGCAATGAATGACATAACTAACACCATAATCGCGTAAAATTTTTCCATTATTTTCATAATAATTAATTTTAATTGTTCAAATTGCCTTCTATGGCAGGGATTGGAAAAAAGTAGGCACTATTTGTAATTGGTTTTCTATAAATCCCCTGGATAACATTTTCTACGTTATTTGTTCTTCTTAAATCGTATAATCTGTTTGCTTCAAAGGCAAGTTCATACGAACGCTCTTCGAGAATAGCATCTCTAAAATCTTGTACAGACAATCCTGGGGCAAGTGGAGCAAGACCAGCACGCATTCTTACCTTATTTACTGCTGCATATCCTTCTCCCGTAGGTCCAACCGCTTCCGCCAGCACTAACAAAATATCCGTGTACCGTATCACAAATGGATGCGTACTCGTATTATCTCCTATAAAATTGGGATCCATATATTTTCTGGTAAATGGTTGTGATTCCCCGCCATTAGGCGTCCACACCTGCTCACCTTGCTCGTTAAAAAGTTCTTCTACTATAAGATCTGCACGTCTTCTATCTCCGGCTGGAAAAGAGGATAGAAATTGAAGTTCAGACACATAAACTCCAAAACCTCCGTGAGTTACTGTTCCATCTTCTAGGAATGATTCTGAAGGCGTGTCTGCCGCGATAAAGAACTTAGATAGTTTAGAAAACTCCCCTTCTACCAGACCATTACGATCTTGAGGAATAAAGAATATATGTTCTGGTCCATTAAAACTCTCAGCATCAGAGACATCGTAAACATTCAATAAATCGTTATCAAAGGTAAAAACACTTTGACCATTTACAACATCAGACGCAAAACCAGCTGCACGTGAATACATTTCATTAGGATCAGAAACCCAATCATATCCTGGACTTCCTGTACTTCTTGCAGAAGCCATGGTTAGATACACCTTAGAAAGTAATGCTTGTGCTGCAACCCTATCTGCACGACCTCCCTCTCTTTGGACAGGCAATTGAGCAATGGCATTTTCTAAGTCAGAGACAATAGAAGCGTACATATCTTGCAGAGGGGCGTTTGTAGCTCCCAAAACCTCATCGAGTTGATCTATCGCAGAAAGCCGTAGTGGCGCAGACCCAAAGATCCTCGCTATCATAAAATGATGAAATGCACGAAGAAAATAACCTTCTCCTTGGAATTTAGCTGCTAAATCCGGCTCATAACTTACATTTTTCGTTTTTTCAATTACCGTGTTTGCTCGATTTAATGACACGTAACTCAATCTAAAAAACTGTTCCAGGTTCTGATTTCTATCGTCTACATTAAATACATCAAACTGATCAATATTAAGACCTTCTCCTTCTTTTGCAAAAGCTTCTTCAGATGCGGTGGTAGGGATATTCATATATGGCCGGATATAATCTAACAAAGTCATAGCCTGATATGCATGCAATACCGCAGAGTTTGTTTCTTCCGGAGTATTAAAAAAGTTAGAATCGGTTAAAAACGTAGTTGGCTCCGGATCTAATGAACAAGAAATTACTGTCAATACTAGAAACGCTTTTGTAAAAGTGTAATTAAGTTTTTTCATTGCCTTATTATATAGAAACATTAATACCCAGTGCATATCTTCTTAATCGCGGAACTCTCGTGCCACCTATTCCAGTAGGACCTACCTCCGGATCTGTTCCCTCATAGCCTGTAAATGTGTGTAAATTGTCTCCACTGAAATAGATCTTTAACCTATTAACGTAATTAATTCTACTAACATCAATATTGTAGCCCACTCTTAAATTTTGTAACCTCACAAATGTACCGTCCTCTAACCAAAAGTCAGAAAATGCAACATTTCTCGTTTCTCGCAATGACGGAAACTCATTACTTCTATTATCCGGAGTATAACGTTGCAATAAATTACTTACTTGTCCTCCCCCGGCTTGCGTACTAAAACGATTTATGTTTGCTACATCTCCCCCGAAGGATCCATTAAACAATACGGTAAGTTCCCAGTTCTTATAAGATGCGTCAAAGGTGAAACTCGCTGTGAAATCCGGATTAGGATCTCCTATAATTGTTCTATCTTTTCCAAAAGGATCAATCACTCCATCCCCATTAAGGTCATCATATAAGAATTCTCCTGGAAATGCTCCAGCTCCTGACAAACCGTTAAATAGACCTTCTTCCTCGGATTGTACAATACCCGTTACACGCGCACCATAAAATGCATTGATAGGTTGATCAATCGCTAGTATATTGATGCGTGATCTAAATTGATCTCTAAAATTAAAACCTGTAAATCTAAAGTTATTACCAAATTCATCTGTCTGTACAGAATTAAGTGCCACTGGACCTAGACTCAATACTTTGTTTTTGTTTTTATTAAATATAACTCCGGCAGATAATGTAAAGTTATCATTTCTTATAAAGTCATAATTAACGGCTACCTCAATTCCTTCATTTTCTATTTTTCCTGCATTTATTCTTATAAAATCAAATCCGGAAGTAGGTGGTAAACTGCTGTCTACCAGAAGGTCGTCTGTCGTTTTATTATAATAATCTACTACAAAGTCAAGTCTTCTGTCAAAGGCAGAAAAATCAAGCCCTACATCAAAAATTGTAGTGGTTTCCCACTTAAGATCAGGGTTACCAAGACCTCTAAACTCCGAGAAGATTCCATTGTTAGATCCTATACCTGGTCCTACCGTAGTTACAAAATCTCCATTTACAAAGAAATTACCTTGTCCTAGTCTATTAAGCGTCTCAAAAGGGCTAATCGCTTGGTTACCTACAACACCCCAACTTATTCTTGGCTTAAGTTCATTTACAAATGTCAAACTTTCTTGAATAAAATTCTCATTTTGCATTTTCCAACTTACAGCGCCAGAGGGGAAAAATGCAAATCTGTTATTTGCACCAAAGTTGGAAGACCCATCTAGTCTTCCTGTATAGGTAAATAAGTATTTATCTTTGTAGGCATAGTTTATACGTGAGATGACTGATGATAATGCAGACTCTATAAAATTATTTGAAGTTCTTTGCTCGTTACCTAGACTAAGATTTCCAGCACCTAGCGATTGATTTGGAAAGTCTTGAGAACGCAATTGCGACGTACGCACCTCAAAATACTCAGATGAATAACCCCCTAATAAAGTAATCTTATGATCTTCTCTTAAAAACTTATCATAGTTAAGATATGCATCTACTACAACTCTTTGATTCTGGAAGTTATCCTGAAAAGCTACACCATTACCCTCAAAACCTAACTGCGTGAACTGTGTAGGGAAGAAGCGCTCTTGGTAAGAGCTACCAAGGCTGTAGTTAAATTGTGATTTAAACTGCAATGCATCTGTAAGTTCCCATCTAAATATGGAAGAGGAAATTAAGTCAATTGTTGTAGACTCATTAGATCTTAACTCTGTAAGGGCGGCAGGGTTTCCAAAATCATTCTCGTTTGCTTGAAAAAAGCTACCATCTTCATTAAGGAGTGGGAATGTAATATTACGATCAAATTGCAAACCTAGATTCTCATTTCTAGATCCCCTTGAAAAATTGAGATTAGTAGATAAATTAATCTTACCACTGAGTTTCTGATCTATACCTATGCTTACGGTTACCTTGCTTAACTCATCTTCTCTATAAATACCATTTTGAGTGTTATAATTAAGTCCAAAATTATATTTTGTTTGTTCATTACCACCTATAATACTTATGTTGCTATTCGTATTTATAGGGTTATTAAAAACGTAATCTATATAATTAGTTATAGGATAGTCATTTCTAATTTGCTCTATAGAAGGGAAGAAAGTACCATTTACATCTTCTGCTCCTATATATAGAGGTGTAAATCCGGAATTGGCTCTACTTTCATCCGTGAGAACGGCAAGATTAACTGGGTTTCTAAAGATATCAAACTCTCTAGAAAAAGAGCTTGTACTTGCGATATGTGAGAAGGTTACCTCCATTGTACCTTCTTGACCTCTCTTAGTTGTAACAAGGATTACACCGTTTGCACCACGAGAACCATATATCGAGGCAGACGATGCGTCCTTAAGAACTTCTACAGAAACAATATCAGCAGGGTTAATCTGCTTAAGATTTCCGGCATCACCTAACGGGAAACCATCTACTACAATTAAGGGAGTCGTAGCTGTAAAAGAACTTGCTCCACGTATTCTTACATTTACGCCAGCTCCAGGATCGTCAGAAGTATTATTTACCACAAGTCCCGGAACTCTGCCTACAAGTGTTTCCTCAATAGAATTAGAGGGGATTTCAGCGAGTTGTTCGGTTTTAATTTTACTTACCGCACCAGTAACATCGCTCTTTTTTACAGTTTGATATCCTATAACAACCACCTCATCAAGTACGGCTTGATCTTCTTCAAGATTTATATTAAGATTTGTTTCACTACTTATCGCAATGCGTTGCGTTTTAAAACCCACATAAGAAACTTCTATAGTGGCCCCTATTTGAGTTACTGTAATGGAAAAATTCCCATCGAAATCTGTAAGAACACCATTAGAAGTTTCCGTTTCTACTATATTAACCCCTGGTAGTGGAATTCCAGTTGAATTACTTACTGTTCCATTGACCGTAACTTGTGAAAAACAAGCTGAGGAAATAGAAAAAAAAATAATATAGGTTATGTACTTGATCACTGTAGTTAGAGTCATTGTTTGTTTTCACTTAATATTATTTTGCAATAAAAATAGGTAGATGAAGCGCGTCATTGTAAGAAAATAAAGTCAAAAACTATGCGTATTATGAATTGATCGAGGTTATTCGTAATATTAAGCTCTAAAAAAATGGAATTTCTAACGTATAACTACTATAATAGCCAATTTAAAAACTCCTATTTTACTTGTATAATCATTACTAATAGTTAAATTATAATACTTTCGTGAAAATTATTAAGGAAATAACACCACTTAATTTAACTGCACCTTTTGTACTCCAAAGGCACGAGAATGCTCAATTTGATTATCCCCTTCATTATCATTCAGAATATGAAATAAATTATATCACAAATTTTTACGGAAAACGGATAGCCGGTGACAGTATAGAGCGCTGTGATACTGAAGAACTAGCACTACTTGGCCCCGGACTACAACACATCTGGACATCAGATACTCCTGAGACTAATGCCACAGTAATTACGCTTCAATTTTCTGAAGGATTTTTAGGCAATATCGATAAGGAATATAGAATCTTTCATAAGATAAAAGAGCTTCTCAATTTATCAAAGAAGGGCATACATTTTTCTAAACCCACAAGAGATAAAGTAGGAAAAAAATTAGAAAAATTGGTGACCTTAGAAGACCTACCTTCTTTCTTTCTGTTTATAGAAATCCTACAAGACCTTGCCGTTTCTAAAGATAAGTATATATTATCATCGTCTGTACCTAAAGGAAGTTCACAGCAGGTAAAAAGTAGAAGAATTAACAAGGTAATTCAGCACATATACGACCATTACCAAAAAGATTTAAAACTAGATGACCTGGCACATATTGCAAATATGTCACCTTCGGCATTTAGTCACTTTTTTAAAAAGAGGACTAATATCAACTTCACACAATTTCTACTGAATTATAGATTGAGTATGGCATCAAAACTTCTTGTAGAAACCGAGTTAGCCATAAACGAGATTTCGTTTAAAGTGGGCTTTAAAACATTATCAAATTTCAACAGATCTTTTAAGCGTAAATATAATGTTTCACCTCGACAGTTTAAGCGAGTGTTTGAAAAAATATAATTTGATAGTTATTTGATTACCAAATTTTTACGTTTTAATCTATAGAAAATTTTCCGTAGCATAGATATCTCATGCGATCCATAGTATCGATGTCTTAGCGGGTTGCAGGATTTGATATATGCTTTTGTAAAGACGTAAAAATATCATGATACCTCTTTTATCAGTTTATTGTATCGATTCACTTATACGTACATCAATCTGAGCTTGAGATTCTCTATTTCCGGATCTATTTATCGTTTAAATTTTTATTTTTTCCTTACTATCTTACATTATACACCTATACTTTATAATGCCTAATACTCTTGATAAATCTTTAATAGATTCACTTCGTTCATTGTTTTTTAAAATTTTGATAATTAAGCTATTGCTGAATTTACTATTTTATAATGTCAGCTTTAATTCAAAACTAGTAAATTCAAATTGTTGGGTAAAGAAGTTAATTTAAGCTGCCTTTTTAAGTTTACCCATAGAAATGATTGTTATAAATCTGAGTCTGCGATAAACTTTTAGTAAAAGAGCGCTAACTGATTAGGAGGGACGTAAAGGATGTATGGTTTCTTAAAAAAATTAACTTAATTGATTCTTAAAGAAATTTTTAGTGTAAAAGCTATCCAGCTAATTTAGAACGAATTACCCTGAAATCTTCAAGAAAAAAGTTCGAACTAATTCGCGAGTAGTCCACGATAGTTAAACCGCACTTTTAGTGCGGTTTTTTTTGTTAAAATCAAATTTGTTATTTTGAGGGTTTAACGAGACGTGGGATTACATTGATACTGGGAGACCGTTGCAAATTGATTTCTGTTGGGATAATTTTATACATTATTAATAATAGTAAACCGTGTTGCATTTTGAGAAAAAAGAGTCGATATAAGTGTTTTTTCGTAATTACATGAAGAAAGAATTATCGAGAATAGCTTTTTAACTAGAACCCTTGTTCTCGATAGTTCTGCTGAGATTGTCGAAGTACACTTCTCCTTCCGGTCGAAACACTCTAACCTGCCCGTGCCATTCAGGCGGGCTGACGGATCTTGTAATGATTTGTATCCAAATGCACCACGGGTTAATAGTATCCTTCTTTCCTCTTTTTTTGATAACACTTATTAAAAAAGATAATTTTACCTTTATATTATCATAAAAAATCTAATGGGCTTGAATGTGCGGGCGGCTACGCCACCAGTTGCCCGTCACTGCCGAGAGCGGAGAACGGGCAAGAACTGGCTGCTACTTGTCCAGCCATAGGCAGGATAACATATTCCCACTCCGCTAAGATATTTCATATCTTGTTCCGTGAAAACATGCCATAGCCGCCCGCGCATTACCCAACATTGTGAAGATAGACGGAGAAAATATAATTGTAGGATATAAAATAGAAGATTTAATTGGTGGACTAATTAGTCTTGGATTATCTATTTTTCTAATTGTTCAAATGGATGATACTGAAAAATGGACTGCTTGGTTAATGGCATTATTTTTAGGTCTTGGTTCAATAGTTGTATTGTGGAAATTTGTTAATCCAAAAAATAAATTTGTAAGTCCTAAAAGTGAAATAGCAAAAAAAATACGCCAAGAAGAACTAAAAGCTAATTTTAATACTGACGGAATATTTGTTTATCGAGAAAATGGATTTGAACTCTTGATTGACAAAAAGCTGACAAAAATTAATTGGGATGAAATATTGCAATTAATCGGATACAAAATTGATGCACTAACTACTGATGAAATATGTTTGTACGTTTTGTGTAAAAATGGTAAATCGTTTGAAATCAGTGAAAGTTCAAAAGGCTGGTTTGAATTTAACAAACGATTGAAAGATAATATTTCTAGTCTTAATAAAAACTGGGAAATTGAAATTGCCCATCCGCCATTTGAAAGAAATCAAACGGAATTATATAACGCAAAGAAAAACGTTGAGTAACAACACCTATGCGATAATGCGGAGTTTGGGTTTAATCGAAAAGTCATTACCTATTTGGATTGTCGCCAAAGTATTAAATTTAGTATTTTAGAAAAAGATAAAAACAAAATATAAACTTTGGCTAAGTGCTGGATCGAAAGTCAGTGATTTTTTACTCCCGCACTACGCATAGCTAAACGTTGCCACACATTTGAGAAATCGTGCTAACCGAAAAACATATAGACTGAAAAACAAAAATATGATTAAGAAATTACACCTAATTTTACTGTTGATTTTGCCGATTACAATGTTCGGTCAATTATCTGAAGCACTTGACGAAATAAGAGCTGATAAAAATGCTGAATATGAAAAATATGAACCTTTATTATTTGAAGCGACGGAATATATTTTTGATAATCCTGTAAACGTAAAATCAAAAGAATTTATTTCTGCTACACAGATTGTCGGATTTTGGATGAATAAAGATACTGGAATGGGAATTCCAACATTTGGAAATTTTTTCACTTCTCTGACAAATGAAAATAAACAACAATTTCTATACACAGTTGCGATGATTAATTATGGCTTAGATCAAAAAATCAATCGCAAACGAATTTTAACTTGTAAAAAAATTGACGGACAGAAATTCAGCGAACAAGAAGATGTTAGAGAAGTCCAACTTGGTGGAGCAAAAATTTTACTGGAATATATCATAAATAAAAAGAACAACGTTCCTATAAATTCAAAGACAAAAAAGTATGTAAAAGCATACAAAAAAGGAAATTTGGACAAAATATTTTTTGAATAATAAATCAGAATTAAAAACGTGTGGCAATAACGGTAACCGTTGCACAAGCCCCTAAAAAGTCAAAGGACAATCAATAATCTTGAGTTTAAGCCCTGATTTTCTAGAGGGATATATTCATAACTACCTCAATACAACTAGCGCTAAATTGCTTATTTTACGCCTTAAAAGGTATTTTAATCGAAAAATTATGGGCTAAACAGACTCCCACTTTACTTATTGGGTTTTTCTTGGTGAATTTCAGGTATTTCTTCAAGTTATAAGCAATAGCCGCCAAGTGCATAATCTTGTTTGCTTGCTGGATTCCAATAGTATTAATTTTTCGTAGTCCCATAAATTGGGTAAGAGTCCCAAATACCGGCTCCACAGTACTCTGCCGTTTGGCTTTCATATAGCGCCCCTGTTTACTGTTTACTCTAGCTATGTTACGCTCATATTCCGCCCGGTAATAAGTAACCGTTATTCGTTTCTCCTGACTGCTCTTTAGGCATTCTTTACGCAGTGGACAACCGGTACATATCTTTTTACTGGCTCTGTATTCCTTCTTTCTTGTTTTGGTTCTATAATCTAAAAACTCTTTGGTAAATGGGATTACGTTTCCTTTGGGACACAGATAATGATCTTCTGTTTCTATATACTGAAAACCATCCGGACCACCCTTATAGGTGCCGTGAGGCGGTATAAAACTTTTTATACCTTGACTTTCCAAAAATGCATAGTTCTCTCCACTACTATAACCAGTATCAGCTACACAATTTTCCCAAAACATACCTTGCTTCCATAACCGCCTTTGTAAGCGCTTTACAATATCAGGTAGTTGCTGGTTATCCTTGCCGTCTGCATGGTAAGCTTTTATATCGGTAATGACGTGGTTGTTTGTATCTACACTGAGTTGGCTTAAATAGTTCAGTTTTCTGGCCTTACCTGGCTTAACACTGATCCTTGCATCCGGATCTGTGGGACTGTAATGAGTTTTATTACTCGTATAACGACTTCCTTTGTTTCCAGCTCCCGGGCGCTGATCCTGATCTTTTGACCATCTTTTGTTCCTGGAAGTGATTCCTTGCAGTTCTTTCTCATTAGCAGTAATGATTCTTTGGTCTTTACTGGATTTATCCTGCTTGGCTTTTCTGAAGGTTTGTTTATCTCTTTTACTGATATGGCGTACTTCTGCCAGGTGGGCATCCAGATCTTGGCTTGGGACTTTAAGCTCTAAACTATCCATGGATGCATTGGCTTTTACAGGGGCGCTGTCAATAGCCTGGGTGTGACCACTGACCATACCTTTTTCCACACACAACTCAAGTACTTTTGTAAAGACCTCTTCAAATATGGACTCCGGAAATAACTGACGTGTTCTCGAGATAGTCGAATGCCAAGGAAGTTCTTCATCAATATCATACCCTAAGAAATAAAGAATATCCAGTCGCATACTACAGTGTTCAATAAGCTTGCGGTCACTTATGATATTCTCCAGATAACCTACCAAACAGAGTTTGAAGAAAACCACTGGATCAATACTTTTTTGACCGCTAGAACCATAAAACTTTGAAGTAAGATTGTATAAATAGTCCAGGTCCAAAGCCTCTTTAAGCCTGCGGTAGAAATTACCTTTGCCAACACGGTCACTAAGCTGGAAACTATTGAACAACTTCTCCTGATATATCTTCTTGCCTTGCATACTTCAAGATAGTAAATCAATGAACTAAACATATTAACCCAATGTTAGCTTTTTACTATCTTGTGCAACAAGCACAATGGCTATAAGAAATTGCTTGTTTTCGCCTACTTCTGAAAATCCTCGCGGATTTTCAGCTTAGTGTGTACTTGCAAAGTTAAGTGCTAACCCCTGCAACTACTTATAGCCGAGACCGTTCGAACCCATACTCTAGATGTGAAAAACAATACGAAATCAAAACGCAACGGCGGACGGAAGCCAGATCGAGTGGTCTATAAAAATTTGGAGTGGTTCGTACCGAATCCCAAGAAAAAAACGGTAGAAAAATCCTAAATTCAGGAGGTTAACGGAGCAGTAACGTGCATAAAAACGCTTTTTAGGCTGACCACGATAAAATTGACGGAATAAAAGGTCTGTGATTTTTTGGTTTGGCTAAGGTCGAATCCAGTGGTAACAAGGCGATCGAAGAGAAAATACAACAATAACGGAGCAATACGTAAGCAACCATCGCCTTGCTGCGACATATTTACCAAGTACAGGCTTGTAAGATTGGTACGCGCCATAACACTATGTATGAAATCAGGGCAGTTTTCGCTTATCCAATGTTGGTTTTGTGTTTGTGATGGCGCTGATTTTTAATAGGTTTGTAAAAGAAATTAAAAACAAGCGCAGTTGGATCGATAGGTCAAAGCATTTTTGCAAGCCCCGATTCATACATCAAGCGTTAGGGCATATTGAAAAAAATGAGAAAAATTACATCAATTCTATTCTTACTAAGCTTAGCAACTTCTTTCGCTCAAAAACTACCTATAAAAGTTAATGTTGCTGTTTCCAAAATGGGGGACAATAAAATAAGTAACTCTGATATAAAAGGAACCGAATATATTTTTCATGAAAGAATTGAAAATTTGTATTTAGATGTCATTAATCAAACAATTACAGTCCAAACACGAGGCGTAAGTAAAAATGGCAAATGGCTAAACAATAAAGGTCAGTTAATTCAATATGACATTAATAAAAACAACTTACTCTGGTCAAAAAAGTTTTTATATAATATGAGTTCTCTAAAACAAGAGAATGGAACTTTACTTATCTCTAGACCTGACAAAACGTTTAAAATTAATCCTGAAAACGGTCGAGAACTACTAAAAATAAAGGATTACATATACTACTTAATTGGAGATAAAGACATTGCTTTGAGCTATAAAATTAAGACCTCAGGAATAAGTAAAGATGAATTAAAAGCTATTCCTACATTCAAGTTATAAATGCAACAGTTTGCGTTTTGTTGATAAAAGTTGCGTATACCTCATTGGGTGTTTTATACCCGAACCTTTTCCTAGGCCTATTGTTTAAAATGTTTTCTACTTTCTCTACCGCTTCCTTAGTTATCTCTGCAAAGCTACTACCTTTTGGGAAATACTGCCTTATCAGCCCGTTGAGGTTTTCATTGGCACCCCTTTGCCAGCTATGGTAGGGTTTTGCAAAGTAGAAATCAATGTCAAGCTCCTCTGCTATTTCCTGATGGTTTGCAAACTCCTTCCCGTTGTCACTGGTAATAGTTTTAATAAAGGGCTTCCAATCTTCCAGTAGTTCTTCCGTTTTCACCTGGACTTCCCGGGCTGATTTGTTTTCTATATGTCCCATCCTTAGCATCCCTGTAGCCCTATCGTTTATAGTGACAAGGGCACCTCTATGGTCTTTACCTATCACCAGGTCAATCTCAAGGTCACCTATCCTTTCTTTTTTGTCTACTACCCGGGGGCGTTCTGTTATGTCCCTTCTATTAGGGATGCACCCCCTACCTGCTTGCTTACCGCCTCTTTTCTGGTACTTCCTTCCCTTATTACGCAAACAAAGGTATGTTCTCCCGCCTGCTTTCTTATCCTGCCATATAAACTGGTAAATACGTTCATGCGATACACAAGGGGTCCCCTCTAGCATAGCCCTTCCTTTGATCTGTTCCGGGCTAAGGTGGTCTTGAAGCCCATCACAAACAAGCTTCTCCATGGAAGGGGTAAAAACCTTATGCTTTGTTTTATCCTTATGGCGTTTTTGGGCTTTTCTTTGGGCTAGCTCAGCATTGTACTTCCCACTTCGGTGATCAGCATTGCGTCCTACTTCCCTATATATAGTAGAGCGATCCCGACCCAACTGTTCTGCTATTTCCTTTTTAGGGGTTTTAAGTTCTAAAAGCGCTGATATTTTGTACCTTTCCTCCAGCGTTAAATGTTCCATATTCTTTAAGTTTTCCAACCCAAAGGTATGAGATTTTTCGCCGCCCCCACCATAGTTTTAGCCCTAGGGCTAAAACTATGGTGGGGGCTTTTTATCAACAGATAAACTGTTGCATTTATGTGTTGAATCTAAGATTGATTTAAAAACAGGTGATTTAAAATGGCAAAGAGAAGTTAACAATGAATTTGGTTGGAACGATCTAATTCATTTAAATGATTCTACAATTGTAATTTCGTCAAATGGACTTCATAAAATAAATCTAAAAAATGGAGATGGTTGGGATTACAAAACAAAAACTGGAAAAAAAGACTACACTGCAGCTGTTGTTGAAAATACCCTTGGTACAATAGCTGGTGTATTAACTGGTACCTTTGTAAGTACAAGCGCACATAATATTGTACGAAATGTAGTATCAAATGTTGAAACTGAAGACTCTAATTTCTACCTTTCATCAGAGGAACAAATTGCAAAACTTGATGGTAAGACAGGAGAAGTTATTTGGAAAAATGTTTTTGACAAAAACACTTCTAGTCGGTCTAATATTTTCCTTGATGACGAAAAAGTTTACCTGCTGAATTTTGGATTCGCCAATATGGGAAATCGGACTATTAGTTTTGGAAAACCTTTTTTTGCTGCCTACAATAAAATAACTGGGGAAAAGATTTTTCAAAAAATAATAGATGGTAAGAAAATACTAGTGATGCGTTAACTTTTTAATTTTTTCAATAACCCCTTTAATGATAAGGGTTAATATACGTTCTTTGATTTTTTGATTTGAAATGGCTTTTAGTTTAGCAGTTTAAAAACTGTTATGAACTCTGGAAAATATGTCTTTGCACAACTTTTACAATTTATAAACAAGTATGAGTTTGAAAAATGCGTAAAGAGGTACAACGGAGATTACAGATTCAGAAATTTTAATTGCTGGAATCAATTCATCCAATTGTTCTTTGGTCAATTGACTTCTCGTAATTCTTTGAGAGATATAGCTACTTGTTTAAAAGCACATAGAAGCAAATTATATCATCTTGGATTCAGTGGGTATGTAAACCAATCTTCTTTATCTCGTGCAAATGAGCGTAGAGATTGGCGGATTTTTGGAGATTTTGGACAATATCTTATTGATCAGGTCCGACCTCTTTATAATTCATCTCCAATACCAAATGTCAACTTAGACAATGAAGTCTTTGCCCTAGATTCCACTACAATTTCTCTGAGTCTTATGTTATTTAATTGGGCTCCTGGAAAATATTCTAAAGGGGCTATAAAGATTCATACATTACTGGATCTCAGAGGTAGTATACCTTCATTTATACTAGTAAGTGATGGAAAATATCATGACAGTAACATATTGGATTTGTTAATTCCTGTGCCTCATGCTATTTACCTGATGGATAAAGCTTATGTCGATTTCCAAGCGCTCTATCGTATTAATACTTGTGAAGCTTTTTTTGTCACAAGAGCTAAGTCAAACATAAGTTATGACATCGTAGAGGAAAACTTTAATATCGATAAGACAACTGGTCTTAGAAGCGACAAAATAATAGTTCTAAATGGTATAAGTCTAAAAAACTATATCCAGAACCTCTCAGATTAGTAGAATACTATGATAAGAAAAACGATACGACACTACTATTTCTGACCAACAATATAGAGGTGTCAGCACTTGAAGTGGCAAAACTCTACCGTAATCGCTGGCAAATAGAAACCTTCTTTAAGTGGATAAAGCAAAACTTAACTATAAAAAAGCTTTTGGGGACATACTGAAAATGCAGTTAACACTCACGTATGGGTGGCTATATGCACATACTTGATAATAGCTCGTGTCAAACACTCTATAAAGAGTGAATTATCCATTTATCAAATTATACAAATCTTAGGCATATCCTCAATGGATAAAACACCAATAAAAGAATTGCTTACCAAAACAATTTCAAAACAAAATGTCAATGAACAAATAAAATTATTCGATTAATAAATCTTAACGCATCAGTACTAGTAAGAAAAGAATAATAACTGATTACAAAGTCACAAATGATGGTGTAATATTATTGAGTATTAACGAATTATTTCTACTATCAAAAAATTCTGGAGATATTACGACTAAAGTAAAAATTGATGCTCAAAAAGATGGTATATTAAAATACTTTGTTGACAATAAAATCCTCATAATAGAAGATTCAGATGATACAATTAGCTTTAAAAATCCTAATAAAAACAAATCTTACTTCCTAACAACTAATGGAGATATACTATCCATCAATAACCAAGACCTATCAAAAGATATCTCTTTAGGTTTTGATGAAATTTTTATCGACAATAGATCTTACGAAAAGAATAGATTAATCCTACTTTGTCATCTTATGTTTTATAGTTTTTATTTTGATCTCTTAGAAGTTGGTTGATGTATCTTTTATGCTGTTTTAGAATAATGTTTATAGCTACTTGAGGTTTTTCTATTTTTGTTTTTATACATAGGCACACGATTTTTCTTAGGGTTGGTGCTGTATACTTTTGATCTTTAGTTTCTATTTTTAGTTTAGCAATCAACAGCATTGCCATCATACAAATTGCCATGTGGTTATGAAAACCATGCCATCCCCTAATTTGATAGTCTCCCATTCCCACTAGGTTTTTCCCTTCTTTAAAAATTTGCTCGATAAATATTCTTTGTCCTTGCTTTTGCGCTAGCTCTTTGATGTGGTCGTTTTCCATATTTGTCAAGGAATATTTAGTTTTTCCATCGGTATCTTTTCGAACCAGTAGTACCAAATCTAACCACTTGTTTTCACGGGTAAGAATTTGCACTTTGGCATAGTGGAACTTTGCTTTGAGAGTTCCTTTGGTTGATTCTCGAATTGTGATGTGTTCAAAATCATCTTCCAATAAGTTGGCGGTGTATTTGTCTACCCTGCATTTTTCATTTGGATCGTAATTGAAATAGATCAAATGGTCACTGCGGATATCCCCTATAAAATCAATACGGGCACCTATCAAATAGTCTAACAAAAAAGTAGCATTGCCATACAACGCATCGAAGTTCACGTAATCGAAGGCAACCCCTTTGATCTTTGCCTGTTCTATGATCTGCCATGCTATCTCTGGCTTGCTACAATGTTTTTGATCCTTAGGGATATTGCATTTGTCTCTTCTCAAACTATCACAATCCCATTCCTTTGGCATAAATAGGCGCATATCAATAGGGGCGTAATTTATGCCTTGCGAAAGGCCTGCTGCGACGGCTACTTGTCCATTATCTGTCTTACCAATACAGCCTAAATATTGTCTAGAAACACAAGCTGACATTTTACCTTTTTTACGAAAACCTACCTCGTCTATCAGTAGCGCAGTTGGTTGTTTGCCCTTGGCAAAGAGCTGTGAGGCCTCCATAGCTACTTGATCCATTAAGCCCTCATACGACCAATGACCACTATTGATAAAATGATTGATACTTTGCTGATCCAAACACGACAAGTGGTCTGCAATATTCTGACAGTTAGCTGTCTTCTTCTCTAATTTAAAAAGTGATTGAAAATAATCGAATGCATGTTGCCCGTAAGAGAACTTGACAATCTTAAAATGGGTGCTGAAATTTAAAAAGAAGGAGTTAAGGTTCGATTCAATAAACCCCAGAAATTCTGAATTCCTGGAATCATTTTTTTTGGTGGATACTATCTATTGTAGCCCACTTTTGTTTACTTTGTGAAACATAAATTTTTGCAGGGGCAAAATAATGTGTTTATTATCATTCACAAAATGTTTTGCCCCTTTTTTTCTAAGATGACAAAGTAGAATTAATATCTAGAGGAGAAACAACATACTTGATTGATAGTAAAAATGATATTATTTCCGAAGGCTCTAGTTTATAATTGCGTTGATATTAGTTTTTGATATTGTGCTTCAATATTTCTGTAATACAATTTACGAGATAATATTTCGTATATTTGTATATGGGAAAACACATATCATTTGAAGTATTAGAGACTTCTTCACAACTACGTTCTATGATTCGTAAAGCATCACATTCTAAGAATGTTTTGCGGTTACAATCCTTGCTTTATATAAAAGAAAAGACTTTTAAAAAGCAATCTGATTTAGCAAAGCATTTGGGTTATAATGTCCGTACAATGGAGTTGTGGTTAAAAACATACAAAGAAGAAGGTATTGAAGCTATGTTAATTGGTTCAAAGCCTAGGAAGGCTAAAGAGCGTAAAGTTACCAAAGCTGTTCACACTGGTTTATCCAAAAGGTTGAATGATAGCTATCAAGGTTTTGAGAGTTACGTTCAGGCAGTAAATTGGGTCAAGGAGCAATACGGGATTAGCTACCCATACAATACCCTACGCGAATATATGATTGATGTTTTTGGTTCTAAGATCAAACAACCAAGAAAATCCCATATTAAAAAGGATCCGGAAGCTCAGGCTGATTTTTTAAAACTTACCAAATCTAATTTCTGAATTAAGATTAAGTCTAAATAAAGATACTTACGGTTCTATAAACCTTTACTTTCAAGATGAAGCTCGTTTTGGCTTAAAAACCCAGGTAGGTACAGTTATTACAGCTAAGTCTGTTGCCCCTAAAGTTAAGTTTCAACATAAATTTAAAAACACCTACCTCTATGGAGCGTACTCCCCAATAAATGGGGACAGTATAGTCTTAGAGGTAGAAAATGTAAACAAAGAAATTTTCCATAACTATTTAAAGCAACTATCAGAGCATAAACCTTGTGAATTAAAGATAGTAGTAATAGATAATGCAGGGTTTCATTCAACAAAAGATATGCTAATACCTGATAATATCAAACTCCTTAGGATACCACCATATACCCCTGAATTAAACCCTTGTGAGCAAGTCTGGGCTTATATAAAAAAGAGGTTTAAAAATAAAACGTATGAAAATTTAGAAGACCTGAAAGATTGGCTGAAGCAATTCGTTGAAAGTATGAGCCAAGAAACAATAAAATCTATTGTTGGGAACCATCACTATTTAAACGCCTTTTATACGAAATAAATAACCGTAAATCGTATAATTCTTTATAGCGTTAACATTTAAGACGGTTTTTTGCACAAATAGCAACGCTTTATCCTTATTGTTTTTGAGCTGCTCTTTGAGCTTAAACCAATTTAGGTACTGTTGCAGGTATTTAGCGGCTACGCCCCAAAAAGCATTATCAATCCATTTTTTTATTCTGTTGTGGGTAGAATTAACATGTTGTATATGGTATATTTTATCTTTTACCCGTTGTTTTATACTCCCTTTTAATGGATGGTGTTCTATGTTTTGGTCTATAGCAAAGCCTTTATAACTCACATGGGCATCACTACAAAGAATCGTCTGGTTCTTGTTAATTCGGTCTCCGATAGCTTTTTGTATATCACTTTTCTTGATACGCCCCATAGTTGCAACTGTCAAATCCAAACCTGACCTCCTGTCTTGTGTAACAATGACCGCTACATGATCTTTGTTAACACCTCTTTTACTAGAGGTGCCACCACGTTTCCTAGATTCACGCCCTTCAGGAGTTTTTCCTTTTTCCGAGTTTAAAAAGAAGGTTTCATCACTTTCAGTAATTCCAGTAAAATCATCCCGATTTGTATCCGTTAAGGAAGCTAATATTTTATGACGCCAATCAAATGCAGTCTTTTTATTGATTTTCAAAGATTCCTTGATCTTATCCAAACTCTTTTCTTCTAACATTAAGGCTAAATAGGCATCTACTTTATCTTTCTTATGTAAACCAGCCATCCAAGTGCCTGTATATTCTGTAAAGCTCCTGCGACAAGACTTACATTTGTAGCGCTGTGCTCCTCTATCCATACCAAAACGAACATATTTGGGGTGATCACAATGAGGGCAACACCCTTGTTTATTGTCCAAAATATGACGACGAGATGCTTGCACTTGAATTGAAGAGCTTTCCTTAGTGATGAGCTTCTCTAACTCTACAGCCAATAAAGCCTGATCTTCAACAGATAACTTACTTATCCCAACTTTTATCTTTTCTAAATCCATAAATTAAAAATACAAATAATAGCAATTATAAACTAGAGCGAAGAATTATTCTGACGAAATTAAGATTAAAAAAGACGGGGATAAAACTTTCAGAAGTTAAACGATGTATTAATAAAAGTTAGCCATCCCCGTTTTTTCTAAGTGAAAGGTAAATAAAGTTGTCCATTTTGGTTTGTTCTTTGGGTGTTCATTACCTTCCACCTCAATCTAACTGGCATTAAGAGTATAGAGACTACTTTACTTATTTTGTAGTAAATAAAGTTGGTAAGTTCCCTGGGTATATTTTTATTAAGGTAATTATATCCGGCATCCAGTAGGAGTACGAGATGCATTGCCTTTACTTTTTTGTAGATAATATATATGGCTACCGTTAGGGTTGCTAACATAGATTGCAATCCTGTAAAGGTTTTGACCTGGATATCTTCTAATTTGTATTCTTGTTTTATATCCCTGTAGTATTCTTCTATCTTCCATCGCATCCCATATACTTTGAATGCCCACTGGGCTACTTCAATAGGTGTTTTCAAATGGGGTTTGACAAGTAAGTATGTAAGCCCCCATGCTTTTTGTTCCTGGAGATAACCAACCAGAGTTGATGTTTTTTTCTCTTTACAAAATACGAGACTTCTAGAGCTGCCAGTGTATAGGTTTGTACCTGTGTTTTGTTTTTTTGATCTTAACCACACGCTGCTCGATAATAAAGTTTACCCTTTTAACTATCTGTCTTACCTTGAGCGCTTCCCCTTTGTAATGGAGTTGGGTATTGCGCTTCAAGCGTAAAATAAAGCTAGGTACCCCAGTGGTCAAAAAACCTTTTAGGATACTATTGTCCCCTCCACGGTCAATTACCCAGCACCCTTTGCCATCGAGCTTATCTGCTACATCCCTTATAGCTTTTTTTATCTTATTGTTACTGCTAAAGGTACCCATCTGATAGCTGTAAGCTTTACTAAAGACCGGTGTGATCTCCTTATGGGTATTTATTGCATTTATACTAATTAAGTTGTAGCCCAGTCCAACACCTCCATCTTTTATGCGCATGACTTGATAATATAACTACCGTCCAACAAAAGGAAGTCATCCTTATTGATCGAAGGGGCAATGCTTTGCAAATGGTTATTAAGTACCTTATCAGCGTAATTATCTTTTAGGTACTGGGCAGAAAGCCGTTTGGTAACAAACTTTAACGTTAAAGGCTCCTTAAGGCTAGCAGCTATCTAGTTTACAAAGATACTTTTGGATTTTAATATCCCAACGACCATATCCCGTAAAGACCGAAGTTCGGGCTTTGTCATAGAGGTAGTTGAAGAAAAATAACCGCTTAGCTGGATTTGTAATTTTTTTGTTAGTATCTTGCTCATAGAACTGTTTTTAAAGTGGGTATTTGTGTTTTTTGTCAATTACAAAATACAATTTTTTAAACAGTTTTTCATTTCTAAAACCCCTCAAATAACCAGTAAAACCAATATATAAACAAATTCAATATATAATTTTCAGGGGAAGGCTAAATATAGATGAGATTGCTTATGCTTTGGATAGTAGTACTATTGATCTATGTCTCTCTTTATTTTCTTGGGCAAAATTTAGAAAAAATAAAGGTGCGATCAAGATGCATACCCAATTAGATCTGAGAGGATCTATACCTGCTTTTATAGAAATAACAGATGGGAAGGTACATGATGTAAATATTTTAGATAATTTAATTCTAGAGCCAGGTGTTTTTTAAATTATGGATAGGGCTTATTTGGATTTTGATAGGTCGTATCACATGGATCAATGCCTGAGTTTCTTTGTGATTAGAGAGAAACGCAATTTTAATTATAGAAGAATCTATTCGAATAAAGTAGATAAGAAACTCGGTTTTAAGTGCGATCAAACCATAAAGTTGACAGGGTTTTATACATCACAGAAATACCCAAAAATGCTTCGTAGGATCAAGTACTTCGATAAAGAAACGGGAAAGGACCTCGTATTTTTAACTTACAATTTTACATATGGGGCGGAAGTCATTACAAAGCTCTATAAAGAACGATGGAAAATCGAATTATTTTTCAAATGGATAAAACAACACCTTAGAATTAAAAAATTCTTTGGAACAAGTTTAAATGCGGTGTATACACAAATATGGATAGCGGTAAGCGTGTACCTATTGATTGCAATTATGAAAAAGAGATTGAAATTAGACCAAGGACTTTACACTATTTTACAGGTTTTGAGTATTAGTCTATTTGAAAAAACAACTATAAATCAATTGTTTAACAACAAGAAATACAAAAACCAAACTACTGCCAGTTATAATCAACTAAAAATGTTCGACTTATAACCGGACAGTAGTGTAAACAATATTAAAGTAAATTCAAAGTGTAAATGGTATTAGAAGTAAAATAAATCAATTAAACAATGTGGCTTGAAAATAGTACCAAATTTAGTAGGTATTCAATTTGTTATTTTCATATTTCTATAGAACAAATCTAAAGGTCATAGCTAAAACGAGGCTTTTTTATGCAAAGATTCAATTTTTTTAAATGAAGATTCATGTTATTCTATATCGATATAACTATGACATAATTCTCTCCATAGATGCGGAGTACATAAAGCAAAGACTAGAAGGTCTTTGATTAAAAAGGTAAGGTTTCCTAAATGAGTAAAGAGACCAAGAATAAAATGATGTACCATATGGTTATCCAACTAGGTTTTAATATGTACTAGTAATAGTCAGTTTGCTTCCGATTATGTTATGGAGTATATTCTACAAGAGTGCGAATTTAATTTTACAACCGCTATCCAACTCAACCTGGTGGCCTCCTATTAAAAACAGAATTAGACTAAACATATAATAATATTAATCTGAAGTAAAACAACTTCAAAAATGCTATTATACAACTAAAATCATAAAAGTCTGTATTAAAGATAACAAACATTAGTTATTATTCTTTAATAAACCAATTTACATAGATTAAACAACGGTATTCCCATATAAAAGTATTACTTTAGGGTTGGCTAATTCAAATTTTTAAAAATGAAAAGAAAATTATTAGGGAAATTAACGTTTTTATTAACGTTAGTAATGCATATTACTATATATGCTCAACAATCTACAATCAGCGGTACGGTTACCGACAACACAGGTTTACCCCTGCCTGGTGTTAATATTGTAGTAAAAGGCACCAATAACGGTACACAAACAGACTTTGATGGTAAATACAGTATTACTGCTAATCAAGGGGATGTTTTACTATTTTCTTATGTAGGGTTTGCAGATCAAAGTATAACGGTTGGAGCTAATACTTCTATAAATGTACAATTGGAAGCTTCCGCCGCTGAGCTGGAAGAAGTAGTTGTAGTAGCTTATGGTGATAGGATTACTAAAACTAAACTGACGACATCAGTAGTAGAGGTATCCAATGATTTTATAGAAAATAGGCCTAATGCTAATGTTCTTAATTCACTACAAGGTCAAGCAGCAGGTGTAAATATTGCTGTGGCATCGGGTCAACCAGGAACTAATAAAAACAATGTTTTTATTCGAGGAGTTTCATCATTAGGTTCATCTACAGAACCACTCTATGTTATAGATGGGGTACCGTTATCTCAAGGTTTTTTAAGAAATTTTAATCAGAATGAAATTGCATCAGTAACAGTTTTAAAAGATGCGGCAGCAACGTCTATATATGGTAACCGTGGAACAAATGGGGTAATAGTAATTACAACTAAAACTGGAAAGTTTGAAGAGAACTTAAGCATTGGTTATTCATCATCTTACGGTTTCACTGACTTCATAGATGACGACTACAATCTTGGTTCTGCCTTAGATCAATTACGAATACAACAGAAAGGCTTTAATGAAGGGGTTTCAGTTCTAGCTTCTGCATTTGGCGTAGATGGTACTTATTTTGATGGAACAGCAAATGAGATTACTTTAGATCCAAATAATTTAGAAGCTTATTCAGTAAATACAGATTGGCAGGACTTATTTTTTAGAACAGGAACAACCTTATCACATGATATAAATGTAGGTGTGGGAGGAAAAAATTTTTCAAACTATACCAATGCAGGCTATTTCGAACAAGAAGGGATTGTGCCTACATCTACTTTCCAACGTTTTACAGTTCGAAATAATTTTACTGGAAGAAGTCCTAATGAAAAATTTAATTATTCTGTAAAAGTTTTTTCTGCCTTTTCTAAGAGAAGACAATTAGAACAGGAAACTAGAGCGGGAATCGATAATAATGTATTGCAAAATCCATTAACTGGATACTTAGGTTCCTCAAGATTCTTACCAGCTAATCTTTATGAAAACGGTACGCAACTATTAAATGATTTTGGTAATCCATCGCTATCGTTGATTCCATATATGCTATTAGATCTGTTACCTGGAAATAATCAGTTTAATCAATTTCAGGAATTTAAAACTTTATTGACCTTTGATGCCTCTTATAAAATTACAGATGATATTTCGTTTGGCATTACCACCTCTGGAGATTTTACTGATGATAGGCGTATATTTGCTATAGGACCAGAGTCCTATTTATCCGTAGTTCGTGCATCAGGCGCAGGTCAACCTTCTCACGGAATAGAAACAATAGCAGATACTAGGAATTTTACTTTTGTTCATGTAAATAATCTTTCCTACAACAAATTATTCACAGATAAGCATGATATTTCCTTAAGTTTAAGTACGGAATATACAAAAGCACACTATAGATTTAATTCACAAACACAAGTAGGTTTAAATCCTTTAACATGGTCACCCGGGGCAGGTACAGGATATATAGCTTTTAATCCCGATGAACAACCAGTGAGTTATAGACCTACTGTTAATGCAAATGATATAGATGCCGGTCTGTTTTCTTATTTTGCTACAAGTAGTTATGATTATGATTCAAAATATGGTTTTACAACAACTATAAGGAGAGATGGTTCTTTTAGATTTACCGAAGACAACAGGTGGGGAACTTTTTGGGCTGTATCAGGAAGATGGAATCTTGACAAAGAAACCTTTTTAGAAAACAATTCATTTATAAATTCATTAAAACTGAGAGCCTCTTATGGTACCACGGGTAATCAATTTGTTGTTGGAAGAGGTTTAGACTCTCAAATACCGGATATTTTTCAAGGAAATGATTTAGTACGTGATCTAAATGCTTCCGGAACCGGCGCAAATAATAGACCTTCATTCTTTGTTTCCAATATTGCTAATCCTAATTTAGTATGGGAAACTACCGGGCAGTTTAATGTAGGTATAGATTTTGGATTATTGGAAAATAGATTTACCGGTGCGATAGATTATTATAATCGTCTAACAACCGACTTATTTCAAGCAGTACCTGTCTCTTTTGGAACCGGAGTAGAAACAATACGTGCGAATGATGGAGCTTTAAGAAATGAAGGACTTGAATTTCAAGGGAGATTTTCTGTATTGAGAGATGGAAAATTTAATTTAGATATTTTCGGAAATATCGGTTACAATGATGATAAATTTACGAAATTAGGAGCAGCAGATTCTGATAGTGATGGATCTTTAAGAATAGGAACCTCGGTAATCCGAAACATTGGTGGTCAGGTAAGGGAATGGTTTTTAGTTCCTTATGAAGGTGTAAATCCTGATAATGGTAATTTGTTATTTACTGATATAGATGGAAATTCTACAGAAAGCCCAACTGATGGAGATAGAGTAGCGACAGGAAAATCTCTTTTTCCAACCTACCAAGGGGGCTTTGGTTTTGAAGCATCTTATGAAGGCTTTTTCCTAAATACTTTGTTTGTTTTTGCAGCAGATCAATGGAGAGTAGATGGTAACTTACAATCTGTATTAGATGCTAGAAGGGCAGGAGATTTTCCTGTATCTAATGATTTATTTGATGCTTGGACAGAACCCGGGCAAATAGCTGATATTCCCGCACTTGCCGCTACCAATATTGATGCAGGAAATAACTTATCTGACCGCTTTCTGCGTGATGCCTCCTACTTACGATTGAGAAATATAACCCTTGGTTATAGTCTACCTTCACGTTTTCTTAGAGATATATTTATAAAACAATTATCAGTTAGAGTTGTTGCTGAAAACTATTTAACCTTTACAAAATGGAGAGGATTAGACCCCGAACGTATCCCTTCCGTTTCAGGCGCTTCTGAAGGTTCTGGTATTTTTCCAAGTCCTAAAATATTAACTGTTGGATTAGATATTAAATTTTAAAATCATTAAAATGAAAAGATTACTTATATATAGTTTATTTTTACTTATGCTAAGCTCATGCGAAGATGCACTGGATATCATACAAGATGGTGAGCTAAACGATCAAGCATTATTTACTTCTGTAGATAATATGCAATTGGTATTAAATGAAGTTTATGATCAAATGACAGTTGTAAACGAACAGATAGTGGGTTCACAACTAACTGATGAAGTAGCGCTAGGTGATGCTGGATTTCCTGGAAATACACACAGCTTCCAAATTTTCTCTACTAATGGATTCGCTGAAAATATTTGGTCTCAAAAATATTTAGTGATTGACAGAGCTAATCGATTGATAAGAGGTTCAGAATTTTTCACACCTATTGATGAAGATCTTCCTCGATACAATAATATTTTAGCTCAGGCTAGAGCAATAAGAGCTTTTGCTCATTTTCAACTGTTAGTTTATTTTTCTACAGATATAACTAATGATTCTGCACTAGGCGTAATGTTATCGGATCAGGTTCAAAATATAGATACTGACCTTCCAAGATCAACTGTTGGGGAAGTTTTTACTTTCATTGAAGAAGATTTGGCTTTTGCTTCAACAAATTTGACCAACCCAACTACCGGTGAAGGAAGTTATAATTTTTTCAACACTAACATTATAGATGCTATGCGAGCTCGTATGTATCTTTATAGAGAGAATTACGAATTAGCAGAACAGTTTGCTGATAATATAATAAATAACTCAGGTATTAATTTAGCACAAAGCACAGGTAACCTCCCAAATAATTTTCCTCAATCTACTAGTGAAACTGCACAAATTGGCGCGGAAGGTCAGAGTTCTTTTGACACTGCGCCACCTGAAACAAGTCCTATACAATTAGCTCTTTTTGAAATGGATCGTTCTGCAGCCGGAACTCCTATTGCACCGGATTATAGGTTGATGTGGATTGATGCAATTCAAGGTGAAATTATATTTTCAATGCCAAGACCTAATAATGCTAATAATTACGGATCTATATATAACACTAATCAATCTTATACTGGTGGGGCTCCTCTTTGGGATATGGGTCGTAATCTTTATACTCTATATACACAACCTCTTGGAAACGGAGCTCAGGATTTTAGAAGATGGTGTTTCGTAGATCGTTCTGCAACTATTTCACCAAATCCTACGGAAGCAACCCGTACTTCAGAGGTTATTGTAATTGATAAATATCCAGGGAAAGCTGGAAGTCATAATTCAAATGATGTCAAAATTTTTAGAATGTCTGAAATGTATTTTATTAAAGCAGAATGTAGAGTTGAGGCAGGTGATTTAATTAGTGCCGCTAATTTAATTCAAGAAGTAAGACAAGCAAGAAATTATATTAATGGTGCTATAGTACCTACACCTTCTTATGCTAATTCTACAGAGGCTTATGCAGATATTTTACTTGAACGTAATAAGGAATTATGTTTTGAAGGTCATCGATATATTGATCTTAAAAGGATTGGTCTGGATGCCGGTGTTAACGAGACAAATAGGTTTATAACAGATTCTGAAAATTCTTCCGCTACCAGTCCATTTAATATATCGGTGAATGATTTTCGTTTTACATTACCCATTCCACAAGACGAAATAAATGTTAACGATAATATGGTTCAAAATCCAGGAGAAACATATCAGTAAAATTGATTTTTAAATTCAACATTTATAATTTAGGCTATCAAGATTGAACGGATAGTTTAAATTTTAATTAAAGCTATCAATTACAAGCATAATTTTTGGAGCTATAGCATTCAATATATGTTCAAAAATTTTGTCTAAAAAGAAATTTACGAACCCTCTATTTAACCGTAGAGGGTTTTATTTTTTATCCCTACTTTTGCCCTCAATGAAAAAACACCTACAAATCTACGGTCGAAGAGCTATAATGGAAGCTGTTCAAGCTGGCAAACCTCTGGAAAAAGTTTTTATCCAAAAAGGATTACAAGGAGAACTGGCGAAGGAACTATTAAGCTTATTTAAAAAGGAAGGGATTCATACATCCATGGTTCCAATTGAAAAGTTAAATCGCTTAACGGATGGAAATCATCAGGGTGTGGTAGCTAACATTTCTCCTATTACTTTTGCTGAGTTTGAACCTCTTGTTGATACCGTTATTGCAGAAAAAGAAAAACCGGTTTTTTTAATCTTAGATCAGTTATCGGATGTCCGTAATTTTGGGGCTATTATCCGTACAGCCTCGTGTACCGGAGTAGATGCTATTATTGTTCAAAAGAAAGGCGGGGCTCCGGTTAATGAAGATACGATCAAAACATCGGCAGGTGCTGTTTTTCAAATTCCAATTTGCAAAGTAGATCATATTAAGGATGCTGTTTTCTATCTTCAGGGTTCGGGTGTTCAGGTAGTTGCTGCAACTGAAAAAGCGTCATCATCGTTGTATGAAGCTAAACTTGATACGGCATTAGCAATTGTTATGGGTAGTGAAGGTCGAGGTATTAATCCTTCGGTTTTAAAAATAACCGATCATAATTTAAAACTTCATATGATGGGGGAGATTGGTTCATTGAATGTTTCGGTTGCTTGTGGGGTGTTTTTGTATGAAGTGGTTCGGCAACGATTTACAAACTCAGAATTATAAATTCTGAATTCAGAATTACCTACTCTATTTGAATTGCTCATAGACATATGTAGTCAAATATCATTTTTAAGGTACTATTAGTTATCTTCCGGACTATTCTTCGGTTTGTATGTATATCTAATTTCTAAATAATGATCTGATGGAGTGTTTTTAAAAAAAGGACTGTTTTCTGATAGTAGGTTTTCCAGATTTTCTTCTTCTATTATTTTCAACTCTGGTTCTTCAGGTAGGTGTTCGATAAAATTTCCATTTTCGTCAAAATGCTTTAAAAATTCATCTTCTTCTTCATTATAATCCGGTTGTTCCCAAATGTATTTCTTTGGTTTTTCAATACCTTTTTTTACAATTAACGCCAGAGAAATTCCTATTAAAAAACCAGCAGAATGTCCTTCCCAACTGATTTTTGGGTCGATGGGTGCTAAGTACCAAACCATACTTCCGTAAATAAAAATCACCAAAAAAGATAATGCCATTAAACGATAATGACGTGCAAAAATTCCTTTAAAAAATAAAAATCCAAAAAGCATATAAATTACCCCACTAGCTCCAATGTGATAGGAAGGCCTCCCTATCATCCAGGTTAATAATCCTGTTCCTAATACCCCCCACCCTAGTACAAACCAAACATTTTTTGGATAGAAAAAGAAAAGAGCTGCGGTCAGAATTAATAGAGGAAGCGTATTATGCCATAGATGCGATAAATCACCGTGTACAAATGGTGAAAAAACAATACCACGTAATCCTAACCAGGTCCTGGGGTCAACGCCTAAATAGTTAAAATCAAAATCAAAACGAATCTCAAACCAGTATACCACCCAAATTAAAAGTGTAAAAAGCAAGGGGAAACCTATAACCTTTGGATCTACCGAAAAATGTGCTTTCTCTTTCATCTACCTCTAATTTATCAAAAAAACATCCAATTATAGGATTTCGGTTAAATTGTCAGGGTTCGAGTGGCCTCACCCTTCTGTGTAGTACTCTTTTTTTACATAATTACGTTTGAGTAACCTCACCCCGCAACGTATTACTTTTAAATAACCTACTTACGAGGACAGAGGTGAACATTGAAATTATCGAAATGCTCTCGAAGTCCGCTTACGTATTGTCTTTCCTATCTCTATATGCTTTGGCTAAACCGGGTAGTGCTTCGAGATTTCCATTTATTAATGCTTCTTTTTTAGCTCTACTCCAACCTTGTACCTGTTTTTCTCTATAAAAAGCAGTGTCAATTCGGTTGTACAACTCGTAATATAATAGTTTAACGGGTAATCTACTTTTAGTATGTCTGGCTCCTTCCCCGTTTTGATGTTGCTCTAACCTTCTTTCTAAGTATTTAGTACTTCCTGTATAGTAAGAACCATCACTACACTCTAATATGTACATATAGCCTTTCATCGTAATACAAATTTATAAAAACTATGTATAAATTACCAGGGTTCGAGTGGCCTCACCCTTCTATGTAGTACTTTTTTTCATATAACTATACTTGAGGACTGGGGTTCGAGAACCTCACCCCCTCTTTGTAGTACTTCTTTTTCATATAACTGTACCCAAGGGCTGAGGTGATACACTGAGTTTGTCGAGGTACTTTCGAAGTCCGGTTACATTGGTTCGAGTGGCCTCACCCTTCTATGTAGTACTTTTTTTCATATAACTATACTTGAGGACTGGGGTTCGAGAACCTCACCCCCTCTTTGTAGTACTTCTTTTTCATATAACTGTACCCAAGGGCTGAGGTGATACACTGAGTTTGTCGAGGTACTTTCGAAGTCCGGTTACATTGGTTCGAGTGGCCTCACCCTTCTATGTAGTACTTTTTTTTCATATAACTATACTCGAGGACTGAGGCTCTCGAAGTCCGGTTTCATTGGTTCGAGAACTTCACCCTTCCATGTAGCATTCTTTTTCATATAACTATACTCGAGGACTGAAGTGATACACTGAGTTTGTCAAAGTACTCTCGAAGTCCGGGGTTCGAATTACCTCACCCCTCTTCCATATAGTACTCTTCTTAGTATGATAATACCTGTAAATAAGGGTTTACTACATATAAAATTATATAGATACGCTATCTAGTTTTGGATAACTATTACAAATTATATTAATTATTATTTTCCATTAATATAACAACCTGTTTACGTAAAAATGGAAGATCTTCTATAGTAGTTTGCCAAACTGCCTCCAGATCTACTTTGAAATATTCATGTATTTAAATATTTCTCATGCCTTTAATCTGCTTCCAGGGGATTTGATCATAACTCTCTTTAAAGTGTATATCAATAGCATTTGCAGCTTCCCCTATAATTTCCAAATTTCTAATAATAGCATCTTGTTTTATCCAATCTGCTTTAAATTCTTTAATAGAAATCTCGCTACTAATTGACAAAATTTTATCTATACATTCTACCATATGCTTAAGCCGATAAACATTTTTGTTAAGTTCCATAAATGGTAATCAAATCCTTCAATATGGATCGCTCTATTCCAGGATGTAGCGCACTTTTAGCGATAAAATCCACCTTTTTATTCAACCTCTCCATTAATTTCTCGTTAATATCAGTTAATGCAAATAAAGAAATAGGCTTGTTGAAATCATATAATAAATCAATATCACTTTCACTACTTTCTTCATTTCTAGCAAAAGAACCAAACACTCCGATATATCTAGGCTGATAAGGCTTTAAGATTTTAATTATGATATCTTTTTGTTTCTCAGAAAGCATTTTGTAAAACTACTTATTTAATTTAATTCATACAAAATCAATAAAATAAAAAGTACTTATTAATTTCTTCTCACTTTATAAACTAAAATTTTATTATGAGAGCTGAGACTCCGGAAACCTGAAATTTACTATTATTTCCAAAATTCAACTACTTTTGCCCTATGACAACTCCTCTTGCGGAACGAATTCGACCTAAAACCTTGGAAGCTTATCTAAGCCAGGAGCATCTGGTGGGTCCCAAAGGTTCGCTGACGCAACAGGTAAAAAGAGGAATTATTCCTTCTTTAATTTTATGGGGACCTCCAGGCGTTGGTAAAACTACCCTGGCTACCATTATAGCCAAAGAATCCGGAAGACCTTTTTATACCTTAAGTGCTATTAATAGCGGAGTAAAAGAGGTTCGGGAAGTCATTGAAAAAGCGAAACAAAGTGGTGGGCTTTTTACTGTTAAAAACCCTATTTTATTTATTGACGAAATACACAGGTTTAGTAAATCTCAACAAGATTCGTTGCTAGGTGCCGTAGAAAAGGGTTGGGTTACTTTAATTGGCGCTACTACGGAGAATCCAAGTTTTGAAGTGATACCCGCCCTACTATCCCGTTGTCAGGTGTATATTCTGGAGCCTTTTAGTAAAAATCATCTCGAACAATTGTTGAAAAGAGCAGTAACAGAAGATGAATTACTTAAAACACTTACTATTGACATTAAAGAGTCCGAAGCTCTCTTTAAACTAAGTGGTGGTGATGCGAGAAAACTTTTAAATATCTTTGAATTAGTAGTGAATAGTCAGGATCCTGAAGATACCATTACTATTACGAATGAATTAGTAGAACAACTCATCCAGCAGAAAACAGTTCGCTATGATAAAACGGGAGAGCAACATTATGACATTATTTCGGCTTTTATTAAATCGATCAGAGGTAGTGACCCTAATGCTGCGGTATATTGGCTAGCAAGAATGATTGAAGGGGGTGAATCTTTAACTTTTATTGCCCGGCGAATGATCATCTCCGCTTCAGAAGATATTGGAAATGCAAATCCTACTGCATTGATCATGGCAACTAATACTTTTCAGGCCGCAACTACCGTAGGATATCCGGAAGCTCGAATTATTCTAAGTCAATGTGCGGTTTACCTGGCAACTTCGGCAAAAAGTAATGCTTCTTATGTAGCGATTAATAAGGCGCAACAAACGGTAAAACAAACTGGTGATCTTGCCGTGCCCTTATCCTTGCGCAATGCTCCTACTAAACTTATGAAAGAATTAGGATATGGGGATGAGTATCAATATGCTCACGATTTTACTCATAATTTTGTAGCCCATGAATTTTTACCGGATGAACTACAAAACACTACTTTCTACGAACCTGGTAAGAACACCCGTGAAAATGCGTTACGGGAATTTTTAAAAACACGTTGGAAGGATAAATATGGGTATTAAATAATAAATTCAGAATTATGAAGGATTAATCGATGATATAAAGTGATAAACTAAGATGGGTTAGATTTGAAATGTCAGATTTTTTAAAACCTAGACGCTAGACCGCTCCTCAAATTATAAAATTACAAAACGATAAAATTCGCAAGTAACTAATAACAAAAACTTAAATAACTTTTGGCTTTTAGCTAGTGACTAGTGGCTTTTGGCTAGTAGCTAATGGCTAGTAGCTAATGGCTAGTAAACTACAGAATTACTGACGGGCAAAGGTATCTTTAATTAATTGATTAGTTGCCGGATTGACCCTTTCTAATATTAAGTTACCAAAAGCATCAAAATAGGCAACACCACTATAATCCCCGGCATTTACCAGGTAGGTAGTATCACGACTAGACTTTACCAAAGTTCCTAATTGCTTTTTTTCTGAATCGAGTATTTGAATAAAAATATATCCGGAAGGTGTAGGCTGTAGTTGAAATTGAAAGTCACGTAAGATAAAGTTAAGTTTCTTTGAATTGTACTTATTTTCAACCACTTCTTTTTTGAGAGCAATCGCTTCGTTAGTATCTGACTCCGCATGTTCTTCGGAGTCCTTTTTTAATATTTCTTTATTATCTGAAGCAACCGAATTTTGAGTAGCTTGAACTGTTTTGTTTAAGCTTAAATTTGCGCTTTCTTTAGGCTTCTTATTTTCTATGTCTTTCTTAGAAATACTTAGATTTTCAGACGATTGTGGTATTGATGGCACCGTGACCACTTCCGCCTTTTCTTTGTTAGAAACCGGTTGATAGGAATAATTAAGCTTTTCAATATCTTTAAATGCATTGCGAAGTGCTTCCTGATATGCTTTTTTAAATTCTTTTTCCCTACTTTTTCCTGGTCCTGAAGTAAAAATAACTGTTCCGAAACAATCTTTCAAACTGATTACCAACTTAGTCACGAACATTCCCGGTTGTTTTGTAACATCCGCTGATAAAGCATTACATTTATCATCCTTAAGATCATCCGGTAGTTGCGAACCAATTACAAAAGCCGTAAAACCATATTTCTCAAATAAAAACTGAGTCAGCGAATTTAACTGATAAGCATCTTTTCCTTTGGTAAATTCATAGCTTTCCGGAACTAATACGTATTTATAGGTATTTACCTTTTTCTGCGAAAAAGTAGTAGTGCAACATAAAGTAAAAAACAGAAAAAACAGAAAAAAACGCATTTTTAAATAATTAAAGGATAATATTAAAGCCTACCTGTACGGATGCTGCATTAGCATTAGCTAAATTACGATATTCTAACAGATGGTTTCCAGCCAGATAAAAATTAAAACCGAATAGATTCATTGAAAATAATAAACCTAGGTTAGAGAAAGAATAATCATCTACCGTATAAGTTCCCTTTAGATGAAAAAGATTGGAAATTCTTTTTGAATAGAATAAAGAAGCCGCAAATATGGGCCTTCTTGGGCGAAATTGAGAAAATAGTTGTATCCCGACTTCATCTTTATATAAAACTTCCTCTCCCCTTTTACACGAATAACACTCTGTATTTTTCCGATTAAATGCATAGGACAGGGAAGTATTTAGTTTCAACGGACGCAGACTAATATATTTTTGACTTAAAGTGTCAATAGGTACTGCTTCTTCTAACTCTTCTAACACATTTTGACCTCTTAAAGGATTTATAGGCGCTTCAAACCCAATAAATGTATAATTCCCTTTTGCCTTATAATTTTCCGTATCCTTAGTATAATAGATAAGTCCTAGGTCGAGCAAGCTTCCGGTTAAAGTCCATTGAGTATCTAACTTATAGGTAGCCCCTAAATCCAAGCCAATACCTAAGTTACCTCCAAATAATGATCGCTTTAAAAATAATTTTGCCAGATCCCTGACATTATTGTCCAACGTTCCATCCTCACCAAACTCGGCAACCGTAGCGTAGCCCGCTGTCTTAATAGTTACATCTACATTTCGTAATTGATGTGAAAAGAAATTATTACCATCAGGAGTATCTATGGTCGTAAAAGTACCCCTATTATTTGTACTTCGTATGCTAAAAATACTGGAATATAATTTACCTCTTGCCCCTACGCTTAAACGGTTACTTACATTTTTAGAGATTCCTACATGATATACTGCTAATAATTCTGCGGTAAGACTAAGATCAGATAATTTAAAAGCCTGGTTTACAAAACCCCGGTTTCCTTCAATAAAAAAGGTTGCAATATCTTTAGGTATATAGGTAATTAAGTCAAGTTCGAGGTAGGCACCTGCAGAAATATATAAATTATCAGTACGCTTATTAGTAGGACGCCATCCTATAAATCCTAATTCCAATTGTTGCGTAGTCGTAATAAAATCGTTTCGGTTTGCAATATTTAATGCATTCCTTACTTTATCATTAAAAAGAATAGAATTATCCGCAAATAAGTCTGATAATGTTATTTCCGTAGTACCAGCATTCGCATGAATCTGAGAAAACAACGGAATTCCGGCATGTTTATTAAAGGTAACTTTTGAACCCGGATTTTGCAGCAAACTTTGCGGAATATCCGTAAAATTATATAGAAGTTCTTTATTCTGGCCAAAGCATAATAATCCGGTCAACCCAATATAGAAATAAAGATAAATTTTCATCTATCTTCTGTATTGATAAAATAAGTAGCTTTAGATCGTAGATTTAGTTTTCCCCTTAGATCAGAATTAAGTTCTGGCACAAAGAGTTCAGAAGCTACTTTATTAGCATCTTGCAACTGTTCCAAATCGGCTTTAGTTAGTACTATAGGGTCAGGTACGGAAAATGACAAGACAGGTTCCTGATCTTCACCATTTCCGGAGCGTATGGGTATTCTATAGGATTGTCCCAGCGGTTGATTATCATCGTCCAAAAATTGAAATTGAAGCTCAAAGTCCCGTTCAATCTGATTACTTATTTCAAAAGTAAATTCGATTCGCTCCAAATTATTAATCGCAAATTCCGAACTGGTAAGGTCATAATTGATAGTATCCTGTAAAGGCTGGTTGATGAAAAAATCTACATTAGGTGGTACATTTTCCGGGATAAATTCTTCAGTGTCAAAATTACTAAAGATAAAGTCAAGTTCTAATACCGGTTTAAAAGCAAAATCTTCTGATTGCTCAAAGTCTACATTTTTTACACAGGAACAGATACTAAGTACTATTACAAAAACAACAGTTTTAAATAAGATTCTTTTCCTAATCATAAAGTTATATCTATCAGCATAGCCACATCATGTACATCTTCCATACCATAAAATAGTAATTCAGCTATGCTATATATAACGAGAAGATACTAAATTTTATTTTTATAGTTGATTTTTAATCAATAACAAATCAGAAACTGTGTTCTCAACAGGAGAAACTTCAATCTGATGATAGTTAAAAAATAGGGTTTGCAAACCATAGTCTCTTGCCCCTAGAATATCCGCTTCATAATTATCACCAATCATCAGGCTTTGCTCCACAGTAGCCTCTGCTTGATGCAAGGCGTACTCAAAGATTTTCGGATTAGGCTTTTTTACTCCCGCATCTTCACTATTGGTAATAGAAGTAAAATAATGTTCAATTTTTGAACCCTTTAATTTTTTATGTTGAATTTCACGAAATCCGTTAGTAATAATATGTAGACTATAACTAGGGTGCAGGTGAGAAAGCAGTTCAGCTGCCCCTGTGATCAAGAAATTGTTTTTAGGTAAATATTTAATATATCCCTCCGATAATTGTTCTATAAGTTCAGCCTTTACAAAGTATTGACAAGCTGTAAAAGTATCTTGAAGCCTTCCCCTTCTTAATGCGGGTTGCGTTATTTTTCCTTCTCTATACAATTTCCAATAACGTAAATTGATAGGTTTGTAAGCTTCCAGGAAATCTTCTATGTATAAGGTAATCCTATATTTTTCAAATAATGTTTTAAAAGCCAGTTTAGAATTACGGTCAAAATCCCATAAGGTATGATCCAGATCAAAAAAGATATGTTTTATATTATTCATTGAGGTTCCAGATATAGGTTGCAATTTGTTTCCAATCCCGATTAGGGTTTTGTCCGTTTAATAACCCATTTGACAAAACTGGGATAAAGGTTCCTTCTACGGATTTTATATGATGAACCATGGTATCTATTTTAGCCATGATGTCTTTACTCGTTACTTCACCCTTAAAATTTTTGGGTGTTAGTGAAAACGGATAAATCTTTAAAGGAGTCTGTATTTCATAATCCAAATCGTAAAATAAAAAAGGCGTACAGGTACCTGCCCTAAAACCCATATGTTTTGCATAACCCATGGAAAAATCTTCAAAAACTTCTAACTCGATAAACATCCGATAAACATCCGGTAAATTGATTTTAAAATAAGAACAAATCACTTCCTGAACCGGGCGGTGAATAATACTTTCCAGACGACGTTTTTCTTTTTTTATAAGAGCAAGTTCGGTAATCGCATCCATAGAAACTTTAGAACCTACCTGAAGATAGTCCGAAACGTGTTTGATTAAATTTTTATGTTTTTCATTATTAAACAAAATGTTCTTTTCATAATTTGAATAATCTCCCAAACTAAAAAAAATCGTTGCTTGTTTTTTCTTTATTTTTTGAAGTTCTATCAGAAAATTAAAAGTATCATAAGGATCTTCTTTTAAATTTAATAACACCTGGAACCTGCTTAAGATATTACGAATCCGACCTTTAAATAAATCTTTTCCCACCCCGCCTAAGGTCCTGATTATTCCTTTTTGAGCATAAGCAAAAGTTTGCGAAACTATAATGCTGGGTTTGATTGAAAATCGGTTGTGATGAAACTGAAGCTTTGGAAAATATTCTTTTAGAATTTCTTTAAATTTTTGCACCCAAAAATCTACAATGGGTATTTCCAAAAAATGGTAAGTGTAGGCGAGACTTTCTTCAGCTATAAATCGACCGTAAGCATCTTTTCTATGCGGAAAGTACTCCTCATACCTGGATAATAAATAAAAGGTGCCGGCAAAAATATCAAAAGGTACCGCAGCGTCTTTATGAACTACCGGAAAGATACCTTTTATATGATCCCAATCCTTTACGTCAACTTCAATCTCATTAAATCCCCGGTCAAACAATAAAGGGATACTTTGAAAATATAATTCTTTACCTAAAGGATGCTTTCCATAAGAAAACTTTGCCCCTTCAAAAGCTATAAACTCTTCAATCCTGGAGGTAAAACTAACAGGTATACCTAGCATTCTCTTACAAATATGCTTAAAAGTATATAAAATGCGAGGAGTTATTTTTTGAGTATGAACCAGGATCATAAAGTATAAAAAACCGAAAGCTTATAAGAGTTGACCATCTGCAAAGCTAAAATACGTTTTTTCAGTAACTATCAAGTGATCCAGTAGTTTAATATCCAGATGTTGCCCCGCTGCTTTTATACGCTTGGTAAGCTCCTGATCAGACTGACTGGGTTTTAGAGATCCGCTGGGATGGTTGTGTGCTAGCAGGATGGCCGTAGCGTCAAATTCCAGAGCTGCTTTAAAAACAACTTTAGGATCTACCAGGGTACCGGTTTTACCACCTATACTAATTTGTTTCTTCTTCAGTACTTTATGGCTATTATTTAAATAGAGAATCCAAAACTCCTCATGTTCTAAGTCTGCAATTAAAGGTTGCATAATACGATAAGCGTCTTTACTACTAGATATCTTTTCAACCACCTCACTATGATCGTTATTTCTTCTTCTACCTAGTTCAAGGCCTGCAACAATAGTTATTGCTTTTGCTTCTCCGATGCCTCTAAAACCGGTTAATTGTTTTACTGATAGCTTTCCTAACTGATGTAATTTATTATCTACTGATAATAGAATACGCTGACTTAAACTTACCGCACTTTCTGTTTTTGAACCCGAGCCGATTAAAATAGCGACAAGCTCAGCATCTGTTAAAGCATTTTTACCTTTAACCAATAATTTTTCTCTTGGTCGATCATTTTCATTCCACTCTCTTATTGAGAAAGATACTTTTTTAGTGTTATTTTCCATTACTACTTCTAATTATTTCCCGTAACCGGTTTGCATAATTACAAACTATTTTACTCAAAACCAATATTTTATTATTTTCACTAAATCAAATGGTATTAGGAAAATCCTTAACCCATCTCTGAATTTAATTTATATTTGTTTGAAAATGAAAGTTTTACTATATTTGTCAAACCCAAATTAATATTTACAACTAATTAACTTATAAAAACACTATTTATGAAAAGTATTCTTACCTGTGCACTTTTACTTTTTTCAATGTATTTTTATGGACAAGATCAAAAGCGGATTGGCTTTTTAGACTTAGTAGGAAATCACATACAAGTTCCTAGAGGATGTGAGGCTTTATCAGAATATGAACTACAAGCATGCGATGGCACCTCCATTAAGTGGGATTATTATAGTGAAGATATGCTGTCTGCTGTCTTTGATGCTACGATAAGTGCATACGGAGAAAGTGCAAAAACTAAAACCGAAGTGACCTTAACCTCTTTCGGCTCTCAGTTTACCGGATATAAATTTCAAACCGGTGAGACTTTTCAATACTTTCTAAAAGGAAAAATTGGTGATAGAGCCCTAATGTTTAATTTAGGTACTCCTATTAATATCAGTAGTAATAATGACTTAAACGGAATTTTAAGTATGGTGTTTGAAAAGGTAGGATAAAAAGTAGTTGTTACCTACCATACTACTCTTTAATATAAAGTAACCATATTAGGTTCAAGGCGATATTTTGAATGAAATACTATTGTCTTGACCAAGTTAATTCCGGTTAAACTTTGAAATTGTTGTATTTTTGATTTCATAAATGTAATATCTTATGGAAACTTTATTTGATACTACTACCAAAGATACAATACAAAACCGCTTAGCAAATTTACATTCGGGTTCTCAAGCAAAATGGGGAAAGATGAGTGTAGGACAAATGTTGTTCCATTGCCAGCTCCCCTTAGAAATTGCTACCAGCGATAAGCATAGTAAATTAAAACCAAACTTTATTGCAAGATTACTCTTTAAAAAATCATTGTATAATGATCGGCTATGGCCGAAGAATTTACCTACCGCTCCCTCTTTAAAAGTAACTTCAGAGAAAGATTTTAAAACGGAAAGTACCAAGTTAGCTGAAAAAATAGCTGATTTTTACAGTATGAAAGATCAGGATTCTTTTAAACCGCATCCGGTATTTGGAAAATTTACTCCTGAACAATGGGGTAAAATGCAATACAAGCACCTGGATCATCATTTTAGACAATTCGGGGTTTAAATCATATTGCGCAATTCGTAAACTAGGATCAAAAAATAAGGGGTTATTCTGTTTTAAGAATACCCCTTATTATTTAAATAAATTGTTTAAAACCTTATTTATCTCCCACGATAAATCCTTCTCAGACCTCTTCGCTCATCATCCGTAAAATTAATAGGAGTAAATCTAGAATCACCGCAAGCCCTCATAACCGCGTTTAGTACACGTCCGGAACCGTTAGTACCAGGAACAGCAATTGCCCCAAGGAATCCAGGCCTTTCCGGTACATTAAATGGACGCGGACAACCTTGTCTTAATCTCCAATCTGAATGCCTTAATCCTACGGCATGTCCTAGTTCATGGGTCATTAATCTTTCTAAATTTCGCGCAGTTCTAAATCCGACATCTGGCCCAAAATTAATAAATGCACCTGGATTTCCGCTTCTAGGAAATGACGATATAGCAGCCGCACCTCGCGCTCCTGCTAGACCAGACGGATTATATATGATATTAATATCAGCATTACCTGGCCCAGTAAAAAGCTGCATTCTAAAACCAAGGTTTAATTGGTTAAAATTTTGTACTGCTCTACGTAGTCCTTCTTGATAAACAGGTGGTAAATTAAGCGGTCCTCCTCGTTGAAAATTAATCCTAAGGACACGCTGTCCTCTGGCAGGAATTCGTACTAGATTATTAGTTCGTACCACTTTTTCTGAATTTGGGTCACTTTCTAGGGGGAGTACCGGCATATTCTTAAAATCATCTGTAGATAAAAATATATCTCCTGCTAACCAACCACTTTCAGATTTACCATTTCCTCTGTCCAAAGTGATAGCTTCAATTCCACTGGAGGGGTTTACACCTAAATCCGCAAATTTTTGTTCAACCGCCTTTAAAGTTTCTGCATTTTCAGCTACAGTTTCATTTCCTACTTCCTCTTCTTGACAAGAGTGAAATAATCCCATGACTATCATAGTCATGGTTACTAGTTTTAGAGTTTTCATATTAAAATAATTTATGTTATCTCAACAAACTAGTTAATAAATTGACATAAACCTAATATATTTTAGTTAAAACTATAGTATTCATAATAAATAATTTATTAACCTTACTATAACAACTGTTTTACCTTAACCATTTTTCAATTTCATTAAAATTCAATCCTCCGTAATTACCACTACTCATTAGGAGCAATACGCAGTTGTGGTATGCATTTGTACTGACATAGGTCTTAAACAAAAAAGGGTCTGTATAAACTGATAAATCTTCTTTTTGAAAAGCTTTTCTAATATCATCTTCTGCGATGGCATCTAACTGTTTAATCTTAACCGCTTCCGGAGAATAAAAAACTACCGCTTTATCCGCAGCATCTAAAGCCCCACGATATTCTTTTAAAAATTGAGGGGTTAAACTACTATAGGTATGAAGTTCCAAACAAGCAAGTAAGGTTTTATCCTTAAACTGTTCTTTTACCGCCTGAGTGGTTGCTTTTACTTTTGAAGGACTATGGGCAAAATCTTTAAAAGCAATGGAATGTTCATTTTCTGCAATTTTTTCCAGGCGTTTGGAAGCACCTTTAAAACTACTGATGGCTTCATAGAATTCATCTTCATTAATTCCCATATGCTGACAAATCCATTGAGCCCCCGAAAGGTTATTTAAATTATGTTTGCCAAAAATCTCAATAGGCATAGGCCCATCTGGTGTTTCTAGAAGAGTAGTTCCGTTTTCTATACGATATTTATGAGTTTGATATGGGAATTTACGAATAGGTTTTTCTAAGACTTCTACCATATTTTTAACCACGGGATCTTCTTCATTATATACTAAAGCACCTCCGTTAACTATAGATTCCCCAAAGATTTTAAATTGTTCTACATAATTATCAAAAGTTGGAAAAACATTGATATGATCCCAGGCTATACCGCTAATCAAAGCTATATTAGGTTGGTAAAGATGAAATTTAGGTCTGCGGTCAATCGGAGAAGATAGATATTCATCTCCTTCCAGGATCATAAAATCATTTTCCTCGGTCAACTTTACCATTACTTCAAAACCTTCCAGTTGTGCCCCTACCATATAGTCCACATCTTTATGATGATATTGTAGTACATGAAGGATCATGCTGGTAATACTGGTTTTTCCATGAGACCCACCGATGACCACTCGGGTTTTGTTCTTCGACTGCTCGTATAAAAATTCCGGGTACGAATAGATGGTAAGGCCTAACTGTTGCGCTTTTACTAATTCCGGATTGTTTGCTTTGGCATGCATTCCCAGAATAACGGCATCTATATCACCCGTAATCTTACTTTCAAACCATCCGAATTCTTGGGGTAATAAATGATAACGCTCCAACCTGGATTTTGAAGGTTCAAATATGGTATCATCGCTTCCGGTAACCTGATCTCCCTTTAAATGTAAAGCAATGGCGAGGTTGTGCATTGCACTACCTCCTATAGCTATAAAGTGTAATCTCATAGATGTAAATTGTAATTATAAAACTTTATACTAGGAGAAAGTTTTATTCTATTTCATAATTGTTTTTTCGGTACGTATCTTCCTCTCCATCCAGAATTTGCAGGTAACTTTTATAACGGGATGCTGCTACCTGACCATTTTTTAACGCATCTTTTACCGCACACTTAGGTTCGTTTACATGCAGGCAATTATTAAACTTACAAGTCGATTTAAGGGCAAAAAATTCCGGAAAATAGTCTCCGATTTCTTCTTTTTCCATATCCACTACCCCAAAACCTTTAATTCCGGGAGTATCAATAATCCGCGCGTTAAATGACAGGTCATACATCTCTGCAAACGTAGTAGTATGCTGTCCTTGCTGATGCTGATTGCTTATCTCGGCTGTTTTTATAGATAGTTCAGGAGCCAGGGTATTTACTAAAGTTGATTTTCCTACTCCGCTATGCCCGGAAAACATACAAACTTTTCCTTCCATTAGTGCAATTACCTGATCAATACCTACTTTATGTTTTGCCGAAATCTGTAAACAGGTATATCCGATGTTCTCGTATAACTTAATTAAATCTGTAATGGTATTCATTTCTTCTGAAGTATACGTATCTATTTTATTAAAAAGCAACACGGTTTTGATATCATAAGCTTCTGCAGTTACCAGAAACCGATCAATAAAAGAAGCAAAGGTAGGAGGGTTATTTAAGGTAATTACTAAAAAACAAATATCAATATTAGCAGCGATGATATGGGTCTGCTTGGATAAATTTACCGATTTACGGATAATATAGTTTTTACGGTCTTTAATTTCAGAAATTACCCCGGTTACTTTATCGCTTTCTGTTTCTAATTCAAAAACCACCTTATCACCTACCGCCACCGGGTTAGTACTTTTAATACCTTGAAGCCGAAATTTACCTTTAATCCGGCATTCATACAGCATATGGTCTTCTCCTTTTACCAGGTACCAACTACCAGTAGATTTATACACGGTACCTATCATATACGGAATTTCAATTTTTTAACATTTTTTTAATAATTATTTTTATCTTTGCCCTTCATTTAAATAATTACTTACTTATGAAGAGAATATTACTACTCGTTACATTTTATTTTGGAATTTTTACCTCTATTATTGCCCAAACAAGTCTTTATGAAAATCCTGACTTTGATCAGATTGCTAAAGATCATAAAATTATTGCAATTTTACCATTTTCTACTACGGTAAAGTTGCGACCTAAACAAATGAAAAGTATGACTCCTGAACAGTTGAAAGATCTGGAACGAGGAGAAGCTGCTTCCATCCAACAAGCTATGTATTCTTGGTTTTTAAAAAGAAAAAAAAGAGGAAAACTTCAAAATCTTGAAATTCAACCTCCTAAAACAACTATGGCACTCTTATCAAAGAAAAGCATTGACTATAATTCTTTAAAAGAATATACCCCTCAGGAGATAGCTAATATATTAGAAGTAGATGCCGTGATAACTGGCGATTACAGAACTGATAAACCTATGTCTGAAGGAGCTTCTGTTGCTTTAGGCTTATTAATAGGATTCTGGGGAAGCACTAATAATGCTGTAATTAATATGAGTGTTCACAACGCAGCAGATGGTGTTTTACTATGGAATTATAATAAAAAAGTTAGAGGAAGCCTTGGAAGTACCCCTGATGACCTTATTAATATTTTAATGAGAAAAGCATCCCGAAGATTAAGTTATACTAAAAACTCTTAATAGAGGTTGCTCAGACTAAAAAAGCCGTTTCAATAAAATTTGAAACGGCTTTTTACGTCTTTTTTTTCTTATTAAGCTTTAGCTACACTTACACTCTTCTGATGGTTGATAGATTCCTGATGGATAGCTTTATAAATCCTTAAAATAAATTCTTCGCTTAATCCATTTTCTTCTCCTTCCAGGATCATCCTGCCTAAAATCTCGTTCCATCGCTTGGATTGCAAAATAGCCACATTTTGACTGGCTTTGATTTTACCAATCTCATCCGAAATTCGCATACGTTTTGCTAAAACTTCTAATAGCTGATTATCAGCAATATCAATTTTTGCTCGTGATTCAGTTAAAGCACTTTGATAAGCTTCATCCTCTCCGACTTCTTTACGGATTTTCAAATCTTTCATGATTTGCACCAATCGCTCCGGGGTAATTTGCTGTTTAGCATCACTCCAGGCATTATCCGGATCATAATGAGTTTCTACAATCAATCCGTCAAAATTAAGGTCTAATGCAGTTTGAGATAAATCAAATATCAATTCCCGGTTTCCGGCAATATGAGACGGGTCTAAGATTAAAGGCAAGTCCGGAAAACGGTTTTGCAAGTCTATCGGTATTTGCCATTCCGGTATATTTCTATATTTTGTTTTTTCATAGGTAGAAAAACCTCTGTGTATAACGCCCAGATTTTTTACATCACAAGTATAAAAACGCTCTACCGCACCTAACCATAGGGATAAATCCGGATTGATTGGGTTTTTAATAAGTACCGGGTTATCAATACCTCGACAAGCTTCGGCGATATCCTGAACGATAAATGGAGAAACGGTACTCCTGGCTCCAATCCACAATACATCCACTCCGTGTTTTAATGCTAATTCCACGTGATGCGGATTTGCAACTTCAGTAGCGATTTTTAGACCTGTTTCTTCTTTTGCTCGTTGTAACCATTTTAATCCTAAAGCTCCTACTCCTTCAAAGTTTCCCGGGCGGGTTCTGGGTTTCCAGATTCCTGCTCTTAATACGGTGGCGTCCGTATCTTTTAACTGATGTGCAATAGTGACTACCTGATCTTCGGTTTCTGCACTACAAGGTCCTGCTATTACCAGCGGATGATCGAGGTTATAGGTATCCAGCCAGGTTCTTAGTTCTTTCTTATTTTCCATTTTTATTGATTATCCTAAGTTTTATATTTTCGTTTTTTATCTATCAATTCCGTTTAAAATCGATTTAATTCTATTCGCTGCTTCCATTTCAGCATATACTTTTTCAAAATCGTCTTCTTCCAGTAACTTCTGAAACCAGGATAGGTTTGAAATATATTCTTTTAAAGTTTCCAACACATTTTCTTTATTATGTTCAAAAATAGGTGTCCACATCGCCGGCGAACTTTTTGCCAACCGAACGGTTGAGGCAAAACCGCTTCCTGCCATATCAAAGATATCTTTTTCATTCTTTTCCTTTTCAATTACCGTCTTCCCTAACATAAATGAACTTATATGTGATAGGTGAGAAACGTAGGCAATATGCTTATCGTGAGAAGCCGGATCCATATATCGAATTCGCATCCCTAATTTAGAAAAGATTTCCAATCCTTTTTCCTGTAACTTAAATGCTGTTTTTTCTACTTCGCATATGATATTAGTCTTATTTCTATACAGATTTGCTATCGCCGCTTTAGGCCCGGAAAATTCTGTTCCGGCTATAGGATGTGCTGCTAAATAATTTCGACGCTTTTTATGATCATTTACTTTAGCACATAATTTTTGCTTGGTCGAACCTGCGTCAATAACCAGGCAGTCATCCGGAACCAAATCCAATACTCTAGGTAGAATGGTTAAGGTACTATTGACCGGAATGGTTATAATGACCACTTCGGCTTTATTAATATCTTCAAGAATAGCTTTATGATCAATAATTCCCAGTTCTAAAGCTTGTTGCAAATGAGAATTGTTCTGATCAATACCAAAGATTTCTGACTCTTTGAATGCTGACTTTATATCAATAGCAAAGGAGCCGCCTATCAAACCTATTCCGATTATATAAACTTTCATAAACTAACTTTATGATGTTGCAAGCGTTCTATTGCTTCTGCTATTTTTTCTTTAGAAACACATAAAGAAAACCGAATATATCCTTTTCCATTACTTCCAAAAATGGAACCCGGGGTAATAAATACATCATTTCTGTACAAGATGTTGTCGATGAAAGAAACATCATCCGCATTATTTCCGGGTAATTTAGCCCAAACAAACATCCCCGTAGCATTTTTATCATAGCTGCAATTGAGTTGATCCGCGAGGTTCCATATATAGTTTCTACGCTCCTGATAGATAGTATTTATCTTATTGTACCAGGAAGCTGAACTTTGTAACGCAACAATTGCTCCTTTTTGCAAACCGTAAAACATACCGCTATCCATATTACTTTTTACCTTAAGTACTGCTTCAATTTTATCAGCACTTCCGGCTAACATCCCTACTCTCCATCCAGCCATATTAAAGGTTTTACTTAAGGAGTTTAGTTCAAGAGCTACCTTTTTTGCGTCGGGAATACTTAATATGCTTAAAGGCTGTTCGTTTAATACAAAACTGTATGGATTGTCATGAACTAATAATATATGATGCTTAGTAGCAAAGTCAATTAATTGCTGAAACAATCCTTTAGAAGCCGGAGCTCCGGTGGGCATATTGGGATAATTTACCCACATTAACTTCACTCCGGATAAATCTTGCTTTTCTAAGGTTTTAAAATCCGGGTACCAGTTATTTTCTGCTTTTAGATCATAAAAAAGCGGTGAAGCCCCTACAAGATTAGTGATAGCTGCATAGGTCGGATATCCGGGATTCGGGATTAACACCTGGTCTCCTTCATTAAGATATGCCATAGAGATATGCATAATTCCCTCTTTGGAACCTATTAAAGGCAAAATCTCATTTACAGGATTTAAAGAGACTTCATATCTCTCCTGGTAAAAAGTAGCAAATGCTTCTCTAAGTTCCGGTAATCCCTGGTAACTCTGGTATTTATGTGCGCCAGGCATGGTAGCAGCCTGCTGGATTTCTTTAATTACCTGCACGGGTGGTTCTAAGTCCGGGCTACCGATCGCCATATTGATAATCGATTTACCGGAAGCAGCCAGTTCTCGCACCTCCCGTAATTTTCTAGAGAAATAATATTCCTGGACGGTTTCTAATCTTTTAGCGGTTTGTACACTCATCCGTTTTGATTTTTATATTCTCCTAAAATTTTTACGTCGTACGCCATAATATTGAGAATAGACATTGCTTTGCTAAACCCTTCGTAAGAATCAAAGGTGGTATCTATAAAAAAAGAATAGCGCCAGGGTTCATCGATAATGGGCAGGGATTGAATTTTAGTTAAATTTAAATTACAATCACTCATCACATTAAGTACAGATGCCAGACTACCGCGTTTATGATCCGTATAAAATTTTATAGAAGCTTTATTTACTTCTGACTTAGGAATTTTTTTTGCGTTTTTTCCTTTTAAAATAAAAAAACGGGTGGCATTTGACTTAATAGTCTGAATTTCTTCAGCCAAAATGGAAAGGCCATAGATTCCGGCTGCACCTGCACCAGCTACAGCGGCTATATTTCTTAATTGCTTTTCTTGTATTCGTTTTGCGACTTCTGCCGTATCCACATCTTCTACCAGTTTGATATGATCGTAATGGTTAAAAAAGTCTTTACATTGCAATAGTGCCATAGGGTGGGAATATACCTCTTTGATATCAGCAATTTTCTGATTGCCGAGAGCCATCAAACAATGGTGGATTGGTAGAAAATATTCGCCTACAATCTCTAGGTTATGTTCGTCAATATAAGCATAATTAGGTATGATGGAACCAGCAATGGAGTTCTCAATCGCCATGACTGCATCTGTACTTTTACCGGATTCCAGGCTCTTTACCAATTCCTGAAAAGACAGGCATTCATCAACCATTACCTCTTCTCCGAAGTATGCTTGAGCTACCTGATGATGGTAAGATCCTTTAATTCCCTGTATAGCTACGATAGTATCTATCACGTTACTTTGTTTAGAAGGCTTACTGCTTTTATAACTATATTCTTTTTTATCAATTATGTTTGGTACTGTCTTCATAAAGCCTTCCAAAATTCATGGTATAAAAAAATCCCGATGTTTATCGGGATTTTTATGTATCATATTATAAGTATTACATACTGACCCCGCTTTTACCTTTGTGGTAAAAGAAGAAAAAATAAAATCGGTTCCAGAATACAATACTTTTCATTACTTCAATTTTCTGATGCTAAATTAGAAAAATAAATAGAAAGAAAGATACGAATTTAAAATAATCAGTCTACATCAAATATTATCATTAATAATCATGTCATTTTTAAAAATTATTAAAAAAATTGATCAAATAGTTTTAAAATTATAAAGATATTTCAATACCACTATTACTAACAAACATTCGTATTCAGATGATTTTTAAAGATTTACCTACGTTTATAAAAGCTTTTACTGCAAAATCAATTTGTTCCGGACTATGGGCGGCTGAAAGTTGCACTCTGATACGCGCTTTACCTTTAGGAACCACCGGATAAAAGAAGCCTATGACATAAATACCTTCTGAGACTAATTTTGCAGCAAATTCCTGTGCCAGTTTGGCATCGTACAACATAATGGGTACGATAGGATGCTCCCCTGGGATGATATCAAAACCGGCTTCAGTCATCTTATTTCTAAATTGTTTGGTATTTGCTTCTAGTTTATCACGCAATTCCGTAGAACCGGATAAAATATTCAGTACTTTGATAGAAGCTCCTACAATGGAAGGGGCTAGCGTATTTGAAAATAGATAAGGCCTGGACTTTTGCCTTAGTATCTCCACTATTTCCTTTCGAGCAGCGGTAAATCCTCCGGAAGCTCCTCCCAAAGCTTTTCCATAGGTACCCGTTATAATATCCACTCTTCCCATTACATTACAATGCTCATGGGTACCCCGACCGGTTATACCCAAGAACCCGGTAGAATGGCAATCATCAACCATTACCATTGCTCCATAAGCGTCAGCCAGATCACAAATTTTATCCAGTTGAGCAATGGTGCCGTCCATAGAAAAGGAACCGTCAGTTACAATTAAGATACGCCGGGAGCCTTTTGCTGCAATTAATTGCTTTTCCAGATCAGCCATATTATTATGCTCGTAACGAAAACGTTGCGCTTTACATAAACGAATTCCATCAATAATAGAAGCATGATTTAAAGCATCTGAAATAATAGCGTCTTCACTGGTAAGCAAAGGTTCAAAAACACCACCGTTTGCATCAAAAGCCGCCGCATATAAGATACAATCTTCCATCCCAAGAAAATCTGCTGTCTTTTGCTCTAATTCCTTGTGTATATCCTGGGTACCACAAATAAAGCGAACAGAGGACAACCCAAATCCATGACTGTCAATAGTGGCTTTGCTTGCCTGAATTACAGATGGGTCTGAAGAAAGCCCTAAGTAATTATTTGCACAAAAATTAAGAAGGTTTTTAGTAGCCTCCGTATCAATTTCAGCTCCTTGTGGCGAAGTAATTTTTCTTTCTTTTTTATAAAGTCCTGCTTCTTTAATCGTATCCAACTCCTGGATTAATTGTTTTTTAACGCCGGTATACATACAATTTGAATTTTTTATAAGTTGATATTAGTGCTAATCTAAGGTAGTTTTTGAAGTAAATTCTTTCTGTAACTCGGATAACATTACCGCTACCATTCTAGGTAAGTCATAGGCTGGTTTCCAATTCCAGTCCTCTTGGGCTTTTTTATCGTTAATGACCTGAGGCCACTGATCTGCAATTTGCTGACGGAAATCAGGCTGATAATTTATGTTGAAGTCAGGAATTTCCTTTTGAATAGCGGTTGCTAATGTTGCAGGCGTAAAACTAATGCCCGCCAGATTATAAGAGGTTCTTCGGGTTATTTTATCTTGAGGTGCTTCCATAATTTCTACAGTAGCTCGGATGGCATCATCAATAAAAATCATGGGTAGTTTTGTATCTTCTGAAAGGTAACAGGTATACGCTCTATCCACTAATGCCCGATGAAAGATTTCTACTGCATAGTCCGTAGTACCACCGCTAGGCATCGATTGATATCCGATAACTCCCGGGTACCGTAAAGACCGTACATCCAGATTATATTTTTGATAATAATAATTGGCCCAGTTTTCACCTGCTACTTTACTAATACCATAAACCGTGGAAGGAGTTAACGGAGTATCATTATCTGTATTTGTCCTATCGTATTCTCCACCATAAACCGCTATGGAACTTGGATAGAACACCCGTTTCACCTTACTAATCCGGGCTACTTCCAGGATGTTTATAAGTGTTTTCATATTAAGTTCCCAGGCAACAATTGGTTTCTCTTCTCCTTTTGCTGACAGTATCGCTGCCATATGATATATATGAGTAATACCATGTTTTACGACTACCTCCAGAACGGCATGTTGATCGGTAGCATCTAATTTTTCATACTTACTTTCAATAAGAAACGGAGTCTCATGTAAATCCGAAGCGATTACCTGATCAAACCCATATCTATCTTGTAAATAACGTGTTAATACAACTCCCAACTGCCCTTTTGCTCCTACAATTAAAACCTTTGGTCTTTTCATTTTATTTCCGTAATTATTACTTATAAAAGTAATAATTTATAGAATTATATATGCATAATCTTTGAAATGAGATAAAAATTACGGTTTTTTAAACCATACACCTTAAAAATTACTATTTTTATACTAATTAAGTGTTAAGAAGTATTACTCTTTTATGGAAACCTTAGACGCTACTGACCTGGCTATTTTAAGAATTTTACAGGATAACTCAAAGATCACGACTAAAGAGATTGCCCGGGACATGAATTTGAGCACCTCTCCTATTTACGATCGTATTCGAAGATTAGAAAAGTTAGGCTATATTGAAAAGTATGTAGCTATTTTAAACAAAAAATTGATTGACAGATCTGTCACTACTATTTGCCAGGTTTCTATGAGATATCATAATGAAGCATTTATTGAAAAATTTGAAAAGCAAATAAAACAATTACAGGAAGTACAGGAATGTTATCATATGGCCGGACAAGTAGATTTTATTCTAAAAATTCATACTAAAAACCTGGAAGAGTATCATGATTTTATAAAGTATAAATTGTCTACTATTGAAAATATAGGTGTTTTAAATAGTACTTTTGTACTAAAAGAAATAAAGCAAAGTTCTGCTTTTTATATTTAACTAATCTTCATTAAAATATCCATGTCTATTTCCGTACAGAATCTTAGCAAACATTATGGCGAGCAAAAAGCATTAGATGATGTTTCTTTTGAAATAAAAAAAGGAGAAATTGTTGGGTTTTTAGGTCCTAACGGAGCAGGTAAATCCACTCTAATGAAAATACTAACTACGTACCTGTTGCCGGATGAAGGAGTTGCAATGGTCAATGGCTTTAATGTTTTAGAAGATGAAAAAAGAGTACAACAGAGTGTAGGCTATTTACCGGAACATAATCCATTGTATGACGATATGTATGTAAAAGAATACTTGAGGTTTAACGCGGATCTACATAGTGTTAGTAAAGACAGTATTAATAATGTCATTAAAATTACCGGCTTAGCTCCGGAAGTCCATAAAAAAATAAAACAGTTGTCAAAAGGATATAAACAACGTGTCGGGCTTGCCTGTGCCTTAATACACGATCCTGAAGTCTTAATATTAGATGAACCTACGACCGGATTGGACCCTAATCAAATTATGGAAATACGAGAATTGATTAGAACGATCTCTACTTCAAAAACCATTTTTCTATCGACGCATATTATGCAGGAGGTAGAAGCCATTTGTGATCGGGTTATTATTATCAGTAAAGGAAACATTGTGGTTGACCAGGAATTGGATGAATTACTAAACCAGGCAGAACAAATCGTATTGGTCGAATTTGATTACCGGGTAGATGAAGCTTTTCTTTTACAGTTACCTCACGCAAAAAAGGCAACGAACACCTTTGGGTTTGCCTATGAAATCCATTTTAATACTACAAAAGACATGAGGTCGTTTGTATTTGATTTTGCTCATGATAACCAACTTAAAATTGTTAACCTATCTCGAAAAAACAAAAACCTAGAAAGCTTGTTTCATGAAGTTACCGAAAACGCTTAAGGCTACGTATTATTTAACCTACTTGTTTAAAATCGTTAAGTACCGTTGTTAATTTTTCAATAGATATGGGTTTTACAATATAATCACTAACAATTTCGTAAGATTTTGCTTTTAAGGTATCAGCCGGATCTACTGAGGACGAAGCAATATACAGTACAATCTTCTTTTTACAAGGTATCTTAACGAACTGATCTAAAAATTGCCATCCGTCCAGTACTGGCATATTAAGGTCTAATATAATCACATCTGGTAATGCATCTTCAGACATGATGATAGCTTTTAAATTGTCCAGGGCTTCCTGCCCGTTCCTAAACACCATAATACTATCACAGAAATTAATAATTTCCATTACTTTTTTAACTCCGTATACAAAAATCGGATCATCATCAATAATACATGCTATATTAATCATCTTCATTCAATTACATTTAACTTTTTAGCTCTGGTGCATATGGCGAAAAATTGTCAATTCGAGTATTTCTTCGTTATAAAATGAAGAATACAGGGCTTGCCCTCAACTTAATTTAGAAGATAAAGTCCTTCGGTTTATCTCATCATAACATAGCTTTTTCGACTCAAATCTTTATCATATTCAGTTCTGTCAAAAGACTTAATAATTCCACTAAGCATAGACGAGGTACACTTCTTCTTTTATTCGAAGTACTCGAACTTACGGATTTTATCGTATGTCTATCTACATGCACCATTATCGTTTTTTATCTAATTACCATAAGGTAATGACTTCTTGAAGCTTTTTCTAAATTATTCTATTAATTTTTTACTATTTTCATAACTCAACTTTACTTTAAAGATAGTTCCCTGACCGTAAATACTTTCTACTGCGATGGAACCACCCATTGCTTCCACCTGGTTTTTAGATATAAATAATCCAATTCCCCTGGCATCTTTATTATTATGAAAGGTTTTATACATCCCAAAAATTCTTTGATGATGCATGTCCAAATCAATTCCAATCCCATTATCTTCCACTAAAATTTCTATTTGGTCTTTGTAACAAACCGAACTTATATTAATGTAACTATTTCTTTCAGTTGACCTATATTTGATTCCATTTGTAATTAAATTTAAAAGAATACTATCCAGGTAAGCTGGTACCCCAAGAATTCTAATATCTGCATCAATATCATACTTTATGGTTACCTGACCCTCCTGGGCTAGTGCCACTACGCTTCGCAATACCTTTTTAATTGTGTTCTGGAGATTAATACCTTCTAAATTATCTTTGATAGAAGTATTGATAAGCACTACTTCATTAAGATGTTTAATGGTTTCCGCCAGGTTTGAAGAAGCTTTCTTTAACATCTGGATAGGTTCACTTTTCGAAATTCCCATATTCTCCTGGATAAAAATATCCAATAGCATCTCAAAGTTACCGGAATGTGATTTTAGGTTATGAGAAACAATATGGGCAAAATTGCGTAAACGTTTGTTTTGGTCACTAGTTACACACAAAAGGGATTTTAATTCGGTTTCTGTTTCTTTTAGTTGAGAAATATTAGTAATCACCGCTAGGTATCCGCTTACAATTTCATTTCTCTTCACTGAGGTTATGGTAAGCTGTACGTTAAGGTGTGTACCATCTTTAGTCACACATATCCATTCACGGGTATCGTGGTCCAACTCCTTAGCCAGCGTGGTAAAGACTTCAAAATCTTTAATTGGATAGCCGAAACGTTCGGAAAGCTCACAACCCCTTTTCTCAATTTCTTCTGGTTTATAAAAATCAGGTAGAGATTTTAAATGAAGTACTTCTTCCTTAGCATATCCTAAAAGATTCTCCGCACCTTTATTAAACATAGTCACTTTACCATCATAATTGGTTTCTATAATACCTACCCTGCTACTTGCCTGTAAAACGCTTTCTAATCGCTGAACGGTTTGTTTTAGATCTTTTCTGGCAATAATCCTCGGGGTTACATCTACCACCTGTGCAATTAGTTTCAACGGAAAATTAAATTTATCACGAATTAAAGACATGGATAAAATCACGTGAACCACCTGTCCTTTTTTATGCATAAATCGTTTCTCCATACTAAAGTAAGAGCGACGGCCGGTTAATAGCTCCTGTAATAGTAGTTGGTCTTCTTCATGATCATCCGGATGTGTTAGATTTTTTAAGGTTAAGGTGTTAAGCTCCTGTATGGTATATCCAATGATACTACTTAGTGCCATATTAATCTCAAGCCATTTTCCTTTAATATCCAGGATAGCCATACCGATGGCTGCATGTTCAAAATTACCTCTGAAGGATTCTTCGCTAACCCTGAGTTGTTCAATTACTTCATTTTTTTCTGTAATATCATGTAACGCTACTACGGCTCCGGTTACTTTTCCTTCGGCATCAACAAGCTGTGCACCATTGGTACTTACTAACCTTTTCTTTCCGTTATTAGGAGTAAGTATAATTTCGTAATCTTTGAATTTACCTTTATGCAAAGCTTTTAATAGAGGAATTTCTTCTTCTTGTAAGGGGGTAACACCATCTTTTTGAAACAATCCGTAATAATTAGGCCATTCTTCAACAGGTATGGTATTATTAGGTAGTCCAAACCAATTCTGGGTTACTGCGTTGAACATAGTCAGTTCTCCATGCTCGTTACAGGAAGCTAAACCTACGTTTATGGAATTTAGGATGGTTTCCTGGAACACTTGTTTTTCATAATTCTGTAGTTCCGTAATTTTACGATAGGTGATATCTTCTGTTTGCATAATTAAACCACCTATCTCTTTTTGATCAGTATACCAGGGCCTGAGCTCCCATGATATCCATTGGTGACTACCATCTTTCCGAATAAATTTATCTTCATCCTTCTTAAAACATTCTCCTTGTAATGCTCTACGATGATCTTCTTTCCAGCGATCCGGAATTTCCGGAAAAATTTCGTAATGTGTTTTACCTAAAATTTCGGGTTCTTTGATTTTATAATCGTCTATCCATTTTTTAGAAACTGCCAGGTACCGCATATTTTTATCTAACAAAGCAATGGCACTGGGAGCTTGTTCAATAAAAGCCTTATTTTCTTCAATGGTTTTTTTACTTTCGGTTATTTCAAGAATAGACCCGATCATCCATTCCGGATTACCCGCTTCGTCCCAACTTATAATTTTACCTTTTTCGGCAACCCATATCCAGTCTCCGTTTTTATGACGCATTCGGATTTCACATTCGTAATGATCCGTAAATCCCTTGATATGCTGACTTTTTAAAATTCTGGTATATTCCAGATCTTTAGGGTGTAAAGCTTTATCTCTTATATTTTTATGAAAAGGTTGCAGTTCTAATAGGGTATATCCTAAAATATCCGCCCAATTCTCATTAATTATTAATTCCTGGGTTTTACAATTGATCTCCCAAATACCTAAATTTGTACTATCAATAACATGTTTATAGCGTTCGTTTTGCTTTTTCAGACTTAACTTCACCTTTTCAAAACTTGTAATATCCGTATGTGCTCCTATCATCCTGATTGGTTTTCCTTTTGAATTACGAATAGCAAGCCCTCTGCAACGGATCCAAACTGTATGTCCTAATCTATGTGTGTACCTTACGATCTGGTCATAAGGGTAGGTTGGATCTTGACAGTGTTTTACGAAATTTTGAATAGCATTTTTAAGATCTTCATGGTTGATGATATTTTGCCAGGAAGAAGATTTATGTGGCATTTGATCGGGATCGTATCCTAATACCGTCCAAAAACGGGAACTCATCCATTCGTTTTCAGGATTGTCTAGGTCCCAAAACCATAATCCATCTAAAACAGCACCTTGGATAAAATCAAATATATTAGCATCTTTTTTGATTAAATCATAAAGCTCTTCTTTTAGATAATTATGCTCTTTAGCATCATGACTTAAAATATGAGTAGTTTTTTTCCTATAGATCATCTTTTAGTTACTAGGTTAGAGGCTGTCAAATTTAACTTAAAATTAAGCATTTATAACTAAAACCTAGTTTATATAAAACATGATAAAATTACGTTCTAACCGTATGTCCTAAAATAAAATAATTAAATATAATTAACTTATTATCAACGTTTTATATTAATATAAAATCTTAAAAGGAATATATTTTAATATAATATTAACTAAAATAAATTTTAAATAAAATGGGAAAACTCCCATTGTTTACTTAAAAAATTTAACTATCTGAAGATAAGTCGACCTTTAAATGGGGTAGAAACCTTGATTACTTCTGGTCGATTAAGTGCAATAACATCACCTGTACTTAGAATTGCTCCGGTAACTAATTTCTGGGGATTAATAAAAAGTTTATTGGAACCTCTATGAAAGATTACAACATCCTCTGCTACAAAATCTGAGGCATCTACCCTACCCGATCCTGAAGCTATATTTATTTTAAGGGTATTCGTTGTTCCTTTTATAAAGAAGGATCCAATATTATTACCTGTGATCGTAGTTTGATTATTTTCTATGTTTAATATAAATTGACCCGTGATGTTCCCTTCTGTATTTTCAAAGAAATCTTCTGATAATAAATCCAAGTTCGCAAAGCGCAAAACTCCCTCTGATATAATATCGAATTGGGTTGCGCTCCTGATTTCTGAAATATTCACAGCAGTAACTGTAATTTTAGTCTGATTAAAAGCTCTTACCAGGTTACAATCATTATTGTTAGTCAGTATAAGTTGATCTCCTTCTACTACCGCACTAATTTCATTCAGTAGGTTATCCCCGGTTTCAATTAGTACAGAGGGTTCAACTCCTGGTTTTATAACCACTTCAATATTAGGGTTTACTAAAATTTTTTTAAAGTCACTAACTACTAATTCTTTTGAAACTTTTGATCCGGTCCTTTGTAAACAGTCGATTGTATTTTCTGTATCACAACTAATTACCATCACAACAAATAAAACAATTAATAGTCTCATAACTTATATCCTATAGTAAATTCTACGGCCTCGGCTTTTGCGGCGTGAGATCGTACGGTAACAGAAGCATACCAATTATTACTAAAGTAATATCTTGCTCCTAACCTGTTATAAAACCGACCTTCAAAGTCAAATGGATAATATGCATAAAAACCCAATTGTGAAATTAACGACACCCGGTTTACCGTAAGTTCATGTCCTAAAAATATACCTACTCTTTTTGAATCTTCATCTCCTGTTCCACTATCTGCAAACTCTGCATTTGCCCTAAACTCAATAAATCTTTTTAGGGCCTCGGATATAAAAAGCTCTGTTCCTGCAACTAGCGTGCTTTTTTTATTTATCTTTTTATCTACAAACCCTCCTATGGTATGGAATACGTATTGTCCGGAACCTATTACATCAGTTTCATTAACCCCTCCCCTATAAAAAAAACCAAATTTTAAAGGTTTGTTACTTTTTACTTCTCCTTTCTCTTTAGCTACATAATCCGGAAAATCTTCTTGAAAGGAATAGGTAACCCCCGTCTGAAAGGTAAGTGTGTTTGTACTCTTGTTAGGAGCTTTTACATTTGCATTAGAATAATGAATAATACCCAACCCGGCTTTCACTCCAAGGTTTTTCAAAATGTTTTTCTTTTCAAAATTTAAGAAAGCGATTGTAGAACTTAATAGGTGAGATCCATAAGCTACATTTCTAAAGTTGTTATCAATATCAAAAGGATTAGTTGTATAAGCGATACCTTGTCCTATTTTTAGGGTAAGATGCCTTTTCAAAAAATAGAAATTCCAATGAGCGTACAAACTATAATTAGTTCCTAAACTTTGGTTCTTTAAATCCTGGTAGATCAAAGTAAAACCATAATCCGGGTAATTGTACAAACGTTGCCACTCTTTATTACCGAAAGTCCTTTGCTGTAAGGACAACATCATTCCTTCGGGATGATTTGTAATTAGATGAGATATATCCGGGTTATGTTTTAATATAGTCCCTTGAAAATAAGTGATATCTGCATCAAAGTATTTTTTTTCATTTTGCGCGTGTAAACAAAATGAAAAACCTATCCATACAATAACTACCCACTTTTTCATTCCGGCAAATGTAGCATAGTCCTTTGGGCTATCCAAGGGCAAAACGGCAAATTGCCAAAGCTAAAAAACTGCTTCTGCTATTTTTCTAATATTATCTGATTTACCCATGGAATAATAGTGTAGAACCGGAACCCCGTATTCCATCAACTCTTTGGATTGTTGAATAGCAAATTCGATACCTACTTCACGCACTGCTGCATTATTATCACATTTTTCTACAGCATTAACCAATTCGTCCGGAATATCCAGGCGAAATACCTGAGGTAACAACTGAAGATGCTTTTTAACCGCAACGGGTTTGATTCCGGGTATAATCGGAACGGTAATCCCTGCTTTTTTTGCAGCTTCTACAAAGGCAATATACTTTTGATTATCAAAAAACATTTGCGTAACTACATAGTCTGCACCCGCCTCTACTTTATCTTTTAATTTCCTGATATCTGCATCCATTGATGGTGCTTCGAGGTGTTTTTCAGGATATCCGGCTACACCAATACAAAAATTTGATTTGTTGTCCGTTTCAATTACTTCATGCAGGTATTGTCCTTTATTCATATTTGCAATCTGTGCTACTAATTCATTTGCATAACAATGTCCCCCTTTAGTAGGTTTAAAGTATTTTTCTTCTTTCATAGCATCTCCTCGCAATGCCATTACGTTATCGATTCCCAGGTAATGGCAATCTACTAATAGATATTCAGTTTCTTCTTTAGTGAAACCACCACAAAGCACGTGAGGTATGGTATCTACGTCATATTTATGTTTGATAGAAGCGCAAATCCCAACCGTTCCCGGACGCATTCGGGTTAATTTTTTATCAAGTAACCCATCTTTATCTATATATATAAATTCTTCTCTTGACGTGGTCACATCAATAAAAGGAGGATTGAACTCCATTAACGGATCAATGTTGTTGTACAACTCTTGTATGCTTTTCCCTTTTTGAGGTGGAATTAATTCAAAAGAAAATAAAGTTTTTCCTTTTGCCTGTTCTATATGTTCTGTTACTTTCATAAACTCCTTAAATACAGTACTTTTTAATTATTTGATTTGAGCTATAACGAAACTTTCGCTTGTTTATATATTAAGTTAATTTGTCCTAAATGATAAATATCATGAGGAACAATACCTTGAATCATATATTCATTAGAATAGTTCTCCCCACTAGCTTCTTCTGAAAGCCATAAATATGTTTTATCTTGTAATAACTCACAAAGCTGTTTTTGAGATTCCATAAGTTCACTCATAACCAATTGCTTGTCATCATCTGTATTGACAACTACCCCTTTAAGCCAATCCTGCTCCGAATTCATTTCAATACTGAATGCCTCGTTGCCTTGTAATTTTTCGATAACAAAACCCCGCCAATCTATCATATGTAGGACCAGTTCTAAAATGGAATGAGAAATATTGTTCAATTTAACATTCCAAAAACTATATGGAATATTTTCTAATGAACTCCATACGGAGGTTCCAAACCAGGGTTTTCCGTTAAAATGTTCTTCTAATTGTTTGATATAACTTTCTATATTCATTTTTCTATCCCGGACTTAAAGTCCCAGTTTTTAGTCCATTTATGATATCCTTTCTAGAGATCTTTTTCTTTAACACTAACCTTATTAAATCTTAAAAGCTGTATTTAACTATTTAAACTTTATAAAGTTTAATCCAAAATATTAGGGTTTAACCATTTCCGAGCGTATTCAAATTCGATTTCTTTCCGTTTTGCAAAATCAGCTACCTGGTCTTCTTTAATTTTACCCAGTCCAAAATACCTTGCTTCCGGATTGGCAAAATAATACCCAGAAACAGATGCAGCCGGCCACATAGCCAGGCTTTCTGTTAATTCTACCCCGATATTTTCTTTCACCTTTAGTAATTCCCAAATAGTTAATTTCTCTAAATGATCAGGACAAGCAGGATATCCAGGGGCAGGTCGAATTCCTTTATAAGATTCTTTAATTAAATCATCGTTACTCAAATCTTCATTATTGGCATAACCCCAATCTTCTTTTCGAACCCTTTTATGTAAATATTCAGCAAAAGCTTCGGCTAAACGGTCTGCTAATGCTTTTATCATAATGGAGTTATAGTCATCCAGGTCTTTTTCAAACTGCTCTGCAAGTTCTTTAGTACCAAAACCTGTAGTTACACAAAAACAGCCTATGTAATCTTGAATTCCACTTTCTTTAGGAGCGACAAAATCGGCTAATGCGAAATTGGGTTTACCTGCATGCTTTTTTAATTGTTGCCGAAGCGTTCTGAAAATAAAAGTATCATTTTGTGCTTCGTCTTTACTTTGTTGTTTTGTATCCGAAGTACCACTTGAATGTATTACTTCAATATCGTCATCATCAATAGTATTGGCTTCAAATAATCCAAAAATAGCTTTGGCTCCCAATAGTTGTTCATCCAGTACTTTCTTTAATAATTCTTGTGCATCCTTAAATAACGAAGTTGCTTGTTCCCCAACTACTTCATCCGTTAAAATGGCAGGATACTTTCCATGTAAATCCCAGGATCGGAAAAAAGGTGTCCAGTCGATAAATGGAGCTAACTTTTTTAAATCAAAATCTTCTAGTATTTGAATACCCAAAGTATTTGGTTTTGAAATTTCTGAAGATTGCCAATCAATCTGGTATTTATTAGTACGAGCGGCCGCTATACTCAGATATTCTTTCTTTTTAGTTCGCTTTAAGAAACCTTCTCTAAAAACGGAATAATCTGCTTTAAGATCCCCAACGTATTTTTCATTTATCTTTTTATTTAGCAGGTCTCCAACTACGGTCACAGCCCTTGAAGCATCGTTTACATGAACCACTGCATTTTTATATTGCGGGTCGATTTTAACTGCGGTATGTGCTTTGGATGTAGTGGCCCCTCCGATTAGCAACGGAACTTTAAAGTTTTTACGTTCCATTTCTTTAGCTAAATACACCATTTCATCTAAAGATGGAGTAATTAAACCACTTAATCCGATAATATCAACCTGTTCGTCAATAGCGGTTTGGATAATTTTTTCGGGAGGTACCATGACCCCTAAGTCCACAATTTCATAATTATTACATCCCAACACAACGGAAACGATATTTTTCCCAATATCATGCACGTCTCCTTTTACCGTTGCCATAAGAACTTTTCCAGCCCCCTTTCCTTCTTCTTCACCAATCGGAAGGGGATTTTTCAATTTCTCTTCTTCTATATAAGGTAATAAGTATGCCACGGCTTTTTTCATTACCCTCGCTGACTTTACTACTTGGGGCAAGAACATTTTACCGGATCCAAACAAATCTCCGACTACATTCATTCCCGTCATTAAGTTCCCTTCGATCACCTCAATAGGTTTATCCGCTTTTTGTCGAGCTTCTTCAACATCTTCAGTGATATACTGATCAATCCCTTTTACCAGGGCACGGGTAATTCTGTCTTGTAAAGGTTCTTCCCTCCAGGAAAGATCTACTACCCTTTCTTTTGCAGTTCCTTTAACCGATTCGGCAAGATCCAACAAACGCTCAGTGGCATCTTCTCTTCGGTTTAGAATAACATCTTCAACGTGTTCCAGTAAATCTTTGGGTATATCATCATAAACCTCAAGCATGGCAGGGTTTACAATCCCCATATTCATTCCTGCTTTAATAGCGTGAAATAAAAAGACGGAATGCATAGCCTCACGCACTACATTATTCCCCCTAAAAGAAAAGGAAACATTACTCACTCCACCACTGACACTACAATGTGGCAGGTTTTGACGAACCCATCGAGTGGCTTCGATAAAATCAATCGCATTTAGCTTATGTTCTTCCATTCCGGTAGCCACCGGAAAAATATTAAGGTCAAAAATGATATCCTCCGGTGGAAAGTTTAACTGATTTACCAGAATATCATAAGACCTTTTTGAAATTTCGAGACGTCGTTCGTAGTTATCAGCTTGCCCTACTTCGTCAAATGCCATAACGATAACCGCTGCTCCGTATCGTTTGATAGCTTTAGCATGTTTGATAAATTCTTCTTCGCCTTCTTTTAGACTAATAGAATTTACCACGCATTTTCCCTGTACTACCTGAAGGCCAGCCTCAATAATTTCCCATTTTGAACTATCAATCATGATAGGTACACGGGCAATATCCGGTTCAGCCATGATAAGGTTTAAAAAACGAACCATCGCTTCTTTACCATCAATCAGGCCATCGTCCATATTGATATCAATGACCTGTGCTCCTCCTTCTACCTGATGACGGGCAATATCTAGAGCTTCATCAAACTGTTCTTCTTTTACTAAACGTAAAAATTTACGTGATCCGGCTACATTTGTACGTTCTCCAACATTGATGAAATTTGTCTCAGGCGTCACGATCATTGGCTCCAAGCCAGAGAGCTTAAGGTATCTTTTAGTTGATGGGTTCTGGTTGTCCGTTGATAGTAATGTCGATTTACCTGCCATCATAATTTTTGCTTTTTATAATAGTTCATAAATCCATTTAGCAGTTTTTTACAAATTGTGATCTGTTCATCTGTAATTTTATGTTCTTTATAATCTATATAATTCAGATCTAAAGTCAGGTATAATTGGGTTTCTAATTCATACAGAGAACCTCTTGCAATATGTAAAAATTGAAGAGTATCTTTTGAGGTTCTTCTTACACAACCTTCAGCTATATTAGAAGGTATAGAGATAGCACTTCTCCTCATCTGGCTGGTTAAACCAAACTGTTCTTCTTTAGGAAATTTTCCTGTGAGTTCGTAGATAGTAGTCACTATTCTTCGCGATTGTTTCCATACATCCAAATCTATATATTCCATAAGTCCAAAAACTATAAACTATCAACTAATAGCTGTCGTGGTTTATAATTCTTTGCTAGATCTGCGATTGCCTTAATATGTTCAGGCGTGGTTCCGCAACAACCACCGATAATATTGATTAATCCTTTATCCAAATATTCTTTAATCTGAGACGCCATTTCTTCCGGAGATTCATCATATTCTCCGAAGGCATTGGGCAATCCTGCATTAGGGTGCGCCGAAACTCCAAAGGCAGTTTTTTTGGACAATACTTCTAGATGCGGGGTAAGCTGATTTGCTCCCAAAGCGCAATTAAATCCTACCGTTAACATAGGAATATGTGAAATAGAAATTAAAAAAGCTTCGGCAGTTTGTCCGGATAATGTTCTCCCACTAGCATCTGTAATCGTTCCGCTTACCATGATAGGAACGTCTATATTTCGTTCGTCTTTTACCTCTTCTATCGCAAAAAGAGCTGCTTTTGCATTTAACGTATCAAATACGGTTTCTACTAATAATATATCTACGCCTCCATCAAGTAAGGCTTCCACTTGTTGTTTATAAGCAATTCGTAATTCGTCAAAAGTTACCGCTCTGTATCCGGGATCATTTACATCAGGTGACATACTTGCCGTTCTATTGGTAGGACCTATTGAACCTGCTACAAAGCGTGGTTTATTTGGTTCTTTTTTTGTAAACTCATCTGCTACTTCTTTGGCAATTTTAGCAGACTGGTAATTTAAATCATATACGATATCCTGCATTCCGTAATCCTCCATGGCAATGGTAGTTCCTGAAAAGGTATTTGTCTCAGCGATATCGGCGCCTGCTTCAAAATAAAATCTATGAATTTCTTTGATCGCTTCGGGTTGCGTAATGCTTAATAAATCATTATTTCCCTGAAGTGGTTGTTCCCAATCCTTAAACTGGGTTCCCCGGTAATCTTCTTCAGAAAATTTATGTCGCTGAATCATAGTACCCATCGCACCATCTAGTATTAGGATTCGCTCTTCTAATATTTTTTTTATGTCTTTCATTTTCACTTATTAAACCTCTATTTAGCAATGATGAGATTCCGATCTTCATCGGAATGACATTGCTATAATGACAATTATAATATAATATCAAGAAATTTGTGGAAAAGATAGCCTTAGCTATAGGTTTTCGTTATCTAGTCCCGTTGTACAGGATAGAATGTAGCACCTTCTCTATCTAAAAAAAATTAAGAAAATCTAAACTGAAAAGGTCCTGCTTAAAGCGGGACTAATTCAACTTACAACTTTAAGAACCAAAAAGTAGTTTTTAAAATTGAGTTTCATCTAGAGGGTTGCTAAGGTTTCACAGGGTCTATTCCCTCCGCCTTTCTTGATAACATTAATATGTATATGAACTGTACGCTATGTACTTTTAAAACTAAATGCAAAGAACGGGCATAACAGTCTTTTTTGCAAGGAAAAATTATAAAAGATCACTTGCCAAAATAGTGTCACTCTATAATCATATTTCTGTCTTTATGAAAAAACAGAAAATATGCAAAACACTACAACGAACTGGCTTAAACGTTATTGGAAATGGATAGTTCCTATGATTTTTCTACTACTATGTATCATTATATTCTTTGTAGTTTCTCAAAATGCTCCACTACGTTACGGAAGTGTTTACTTACAACCACAACTCACCGAAAATGCCCGTCTAATCGCTAATAAAAATAAGGAAGTACAAACTATGTTCGGGACTTTAGCTAAACCTAATTTTCTAAATTTTATACAGGGAGAAGTATTTTATAGTAAAGATTATCAAAGAGTTGCTGTTTCCGTTAAATTAATAGGTAAAAAGAAAAATGGAATTCTTGATTATTGGGCACGTAATATTGGAAACAAATGGGAGTATGATTCTGTTGCCGTAAGGATTAAAAAACCTGAAAAGGTTAGGATTGTTGTTTTTAGGAAATAAAAGTATTAGAGTTATCACTTTACTGTTTAAGTCATCTGATCTAATATGGAAGAAATTTTATTTTTTAAATAATTAGGAATTATACTAGTTGACACTAAATTATTTTTGACTAAAGTAAAAATGTGTTCTGGTATTGAATTATAATTACTAGTATCAAAGAAGCTAACTTTATCAAAAAAATTCCAAAATTTATTGATATTGATAAAGCCTAACTCATATCTCTTTTCAATTTCTTCATCCGGAACAAAATGCCCTCCATTTTCATATCTAATTCGAACTCTTTCTTTAGCTTTAGTAATTGAATCAAGAGAAAAATAGATAATTTCTAAATGGTAATTATATTGCTTAAATTTTTTAGGCCAATAAAGAGGTGTAGAATCGAAATTAGTTTCATAGCAAAAATTATTTCTATTCTCAATAGCTTTGTAAATGGATAGTTCTAAATTTTCTCTGGCGAGATTTTGAGCCATAACGTCGATAAAGTCCGTAGGTATTAGCCTATTATAAATATTCTTATAAACAAGGTCATAATCGTAAGGCTTTATATTTTGATCAGTGAACGCATTTGAGAACGACGATTTTCCAGACCCATTACAACCTGCAACTACAATTAGTCTAGGTTGGCGCATTAAATTGAGGACTACTTTTCGGTTTCAACGTCAATAAACCTTTTGAAGCTTTGTCTTCGTAATTTCTAATTTCTTTAGAAACTTGTGGTAGTAATTCTGTGAACTTTTTATTAAGTTCATTTAAATAAACAGATAAATTCTCCTTAGTATCCATATCATAAAGATAATATAAAATTAAAAACTATCAAAGAAATTACCCTTCATGTAGCTTTACTAAGATTCCGGCGCCAACTCAACCTCTAATCCATCCAAATTAGGAGTAATGGAGATTTGACATCCTAAACGACTGTTGTCTTCTACATAAAAAGCTTCAGCTAACATTAGGTCTTCGTCCTGCCCCATTTCAGGAAGTTCGTGATCTGATAAAATATAACATTGACAAGAGGCACACATCGCCATTCCGCCGCAAGTTCCTTCAACCGGTAATTCATAAGCTTTACAAACTTCCATTAAGTTCATAGCCATATCCGTTGGCGCCTGGACTTCGTGAATTTCACCTTCTCTATCTTTTATTTTTATAGTAATGTCAGACATATGTTTAAATTCAATACCACAAATATACTTAAAGACTTTATTTATTTCTGCTGTTTTTATATCATAATTCAGAAGTAAGAAAGGCTTATAATGATTTTCAAAATAAAATAATACAAATAAAAAATCACCTTTATCAGTAATGAAAAGTCATTTAGTCAAACTGATAAAAGTTAACTTTTAGTTAAATAAAGTCATGACATCAAACGCTGCATTTAAGATTTTTTGATAAAAAAATAATATCTTAGATTATTAAATTGAGGAAGTCTAACCTACAAAAAGTTAAATTTTCTTGCTACAAAAACTCATCTAATAAGCGGAAATAAACGAAAAAAAATAGTTATCGTCATAGTTTTTATATTTTAAAACGGTTATATAACTTCATATTAACTTCCCTTTATAAATCTGGTAAATATTGAAATCACATAAATTCATGTTAATAATTTCAACTTTTTATAAAAAACATATAATGGAATTTTACACCTACATACGATAAGGTTATCTTTTTACGTTTTCTATACTTAACAACTTAAATATCACATAATGAAAACTTTAAAAAATTTAGCACTTTTAATTTTAGTATTAGTAATTTCTATTTCTTGTCAAAAGGAGACAGTTGTTGAAAGTCCAGTAAGCGAAAAAACAGAGACTTTAAATCCTATTCACCCCTTAAGCATTACAGAATTTAAATCTACAATTACACAACCGATTCTAGAAGGTGATTGGAAATTAGAATTTATTTATGATTCGGAGAACCGTAAATGGAATTCAGCCGTAACAGTAGATCGCGATTTCTTTCCGGCACCTTTTATAAATGGTACGCAAGTACTAAGAGTAGCATCTCCTGAAGTTACACTAAGCAGACCACTTTTAGGTGAGTTAACTGACATTATCAAATTTGACATTGAAGTAACCTCCAACAATTCTATATTAGTTGGTGATCAGGATAATAGTTTCAATTTTAAAGTTTATTCTTTTTATAATGGAAAAGCCTTATTAATAGTTGGTGTTGATGAAGAAGGCAACAGAGTAAGCAGATACCACTGGTTTGTAAAACAATAAAAAAATCCGGAAAACTGATTCTAAACAAATAGAAATTAAAATGACGGTTATGAATAGTACTTTCTACTATCTATAACCGTCACTTTTTTAACTCCTTATTTTCTAAGTTTTTAGAATTTAACTTTGTATTAGAAAAAAGACCCCAAAGGTTTTAGATTCTAACATATCATTAGAACAAGCCTCTGGGGTCTTGTTGTAGACTTTTATTACTTAAATAATAGCTTTTACTACTTCTTTTTTGGCTTCTTTTTTAGATCCGTCAAATCCTTCTATACCTCCTACCGTTGTATATTTCATCACATACTTTTTATCCGGGAAAATACGTTGGTACGCACTTTGACACATAATTGCAGCTTCGTGGAAACCAGAAAGGATTAATTTTAATTTCCCTTTATAGGTATTCACATCACCAATTGCATAAATTCCGGGGATATTAGTTTGATAATCATACGAATTATTAACTTTAATCGCATTTTTTTCAATCTCTAATCCCCAATCTCCGATAGGTCCTAATTTTGGGGATAATCCGAATAACGGAATAAAATAATCTGTATCCACATGAATATCTCCGTCTTTTTTATGTTTGATTCCTACGCCGGTTACAAAGTCATCACCTTTAATTTCTTTTACTTCAGCTTCTGTAATTAAATTTACTTTGCCTAGTTTGGTAAGTTCTCCTACTCTTTCTACAGAATCCAAGGCACCTCTGAACTCATTCCGACGATGTACTAAAGTTACTTCACTAGCTACATCGGCCAGAAAGATAGTCCAGTCCAAAGCTGAATCCCCACCTCCGGCGATTACTACTTTTTTATCCCGGTATACCTCAGGATCCCGGATAATATATGCTACACCTTTGTCTTCAAAATTCGCAATATTAGGAATAGGTGGTTTACGAGGCTCAAAAGACCCGAGTCCTCCTGCAATTGCTACAACGGGTGCATTATGTTTTGTTCCTCTGTTTGTAGTTACTACAAAAGAGTCATCTTCTAACCTTTCAATAGTCTCTGCTCTTTCTCCTAGTGTAAAACCAGGTTCAAAGGGTTTGATTTGTTCCATTAAATTATCAACCAAATCTCCTGCTAGTATTTCGGGAAAGCCTGGAATATCATAAATTGGCTTTTTTGGGTATATCTCAGAACACTGACCACCGGGTTGTGGTAGAGCATCAATCAGATGTGTTTTTAACTTTAATAATCCTGCTTCAAAAACAGTAAATAATCCAGTGGGGCCTGCCCCGATAATTAAAATATCAGTCTTGATCATTTGCAACTTCTTTTTTTCCTATTAATCCTTTGGTGAATTCATTAAGCGTTTCCACTTTTTCCTCAAAATCACCTTTTATTGTTTTTCTATATTCATTTAAATTCTTCACCAAATCATCAATATTTTCAGGAATTACTTCCTCAAAAAACTGACGTAATCGTTTAGCAGTGGTGGGCGACTGTCCATTTGTCGAAATAGCCACTTTTACATTACCCTTTGTTACAATCCCTCCCATATAAAAATCACAATAAGGTGGATTGTCAGCAACGTTTACCAACTTGGCCTGCGCACGGCAATCCTTCCAAACCTGTACATTTACCTCAGGAATGTCAGTAGTTGCCACTACCATATGTCTTCCCGTTAAGTATCGCTCATGATACGTATCAGCAACCATCGTTACACAATACTTTTTTGCCAAAGCAACCGTAGCTTCTCTAAACATGGGAGCTACCATAGTAACTTTAGCATCCGGACTTGATTTGGTTAAAAAATGAAGTTTTTCCTCGGCTACATTTCCTCCTCCAACGATAAGAACGTTTAGGTTTTTAACCTTTAAAAAAACCGGGTATAAATTATTCCTATCTTCCACCTTCATTAATACCTAAACCCTCAGAGTATGATTTTCTTTTTTTACTTCTTTACAAATAGAAGTCAATTCAACCTTTTTATTTACCACTTCTCCGATTACAATAATTGCCGGAGAAGCTAGTTTTTTATCTTTAACAATTTTTTCAATAGTACCGATTGTCCCGTATCCACATCGCTCATTTTCCCGGGTTCCGTTTTGTATGATAGCAACTGGAATATTTTCTTTATTTTCAGCGGTAAAAATACTTACTATTTCAGATAACTTACTCATTCCCATTAATATAACTACCGTAGCATTTGACTTTGCCGCCTGGTATACATCTTTAGAAAGCTTATGAGCTTTGGTCGTACCAGTAATCACCCAAAAACTTTCGGCGGCACCTCGTTTTGTCACTGGAATCCCTTGATAGGCCGGAACCGCCATGGCAGATGAAATTCCAGGTACTACTGCTGTTTTTATTCCAAACTGTCTGGCATAATCTATTTCTTCTGCACCGCGACCAAATAAAAACGGGTCACCACCTTTTAAGCGTACCACGTGACCATGGCTTTTAGCCCGACTTACTATTAACTCGTTAATTTGTTCCTGTTGGTACGCATAACATCCTTTACGCTTGCCAACAAAAATTTTCTCAGCACCTTTAGCATATTCTAATAAACATTCGTTAATTAACGCATCATATAATACTACATCAGCTGATTCTAAAGCTTTAATTGCTTTTAATGTAATTAAATCAGGATCTCCAGGGCCCGCTCCAACTACCGTTAAGAGCCTCCTACTTCTGTCTTCCTCTCGTTCCTCGTCGGAGACAATATGGGGAACGTTTGATTCTTTATCATTTTGCTTAATCATATCATAATTTTAAACGTTGATAGTCTCCTATCAAAATCTTAAGATACTGTTAATGTCTTTGGGAAACAAAATACTAGGTACAGATAACATATTTTATACCTTTTCTACTTCTAAAGTCCTAAATTTTTGAACTTTTGCTAAAAAACTTTGTGCTATCTTAATATAATCCAAAGCAAAATCTTTAGTTGGAGCATTCTTCTTTATTTCATAGACTAAATTTGAAAATCCACCTTCTACTTCAATTTTTCCGCTCTGAACAAATACCTCGTCAAATTGGCTAATAATACCAGCATGCGTATTTGTTTTTTTATTTTCAGCTAATAACAATGCTTTTGCAGAATTAACTAAGGAACTGTATGCATGATAAATAGCGTCAGAATACACCTCGTTTTCGAAAGAAACCTTTGCATTATCAATTTTTTCTTCACTTTCTAAAAATAAGGTAGCAATTAAATCAATAACCACTCCCGCACACTCTCCGACTCCTATTGCCTTTACATATTCTTCATTAGTTCCCCAATCGATAAAATCTTCCTGGGTCAAATTATCCACACTTGAAAGGTCTGTTAGCATCTCGTAAAAATACATTTGTTCTTTCTCCTGGTAATAGGCTACAAATGTTTTACCATTGGCATTAGCTTCAAAATCATCTAAAATTCTACGTAATGCTTCCGGGCCTCTCCTACTTGGTATTTTTACTACTTTATCTGCAAAACGACCTTCTCCATTACCTAAATTTCCACCTCCTAGTAAAACCTGTAAAGCAGGGGCTACTAATTTATCTTTGGTACGAACGGACATTCCCTGAAAACCAATATTTGCCATATTGTGTTGTCCGCAAGCGTTCATACATCCGCTGATTTTAATAACCAAATCTTCTTTTTCAAGATACTGCGGATATTCGGTTTTTATAATTCTTTCTAATTCTTCGGCAATACCTGTACTGCTGGCAATACCTAAATTACAAGTATCTGTTCCGGGACAAGCGGTAATATCAACAGCCCTGTTATATCCGGCTTCTACAAATCCCAGTTTTTCTAACTGTTGGTAGAAAAATGGCAGTTGACTTTCTTTTACAAAAGGAATTAAAATATTTTGACGAAGGGATAGACGTATTTCGCCAGCAGCGTAGTTCTCCACCAAATCTGCCAGTAATCTTGCTTTATCTGTATAAAAATCACCTAATAACACTTTAATCCCAATGGCAACGTAGCCTTCTTGTTTTTGAGGAATCACATTGGTAGATTTCCAAAGGTCAAAGGCCTTTTGGTCTTTTATTTCTACATTTGGTGCTTCCAAAGAAACCGGTACTGAAGTTTTGTAAGCTTCTGCATTAATTACTACCGTTTTTTGGGCAATTGCTTTTTGTTCGGCTTCCAATAATTCTTTAAAAGCTTCTAATCCAATATCTTTTACCAAGAACTTCATTCGAGCTTTAGCCCGGCTTTTTCGTTCGCCATAACGATCAAATATCCGCAAAACCCCTTCCATTAAAGGAATGATTTTATCCGATGGTAAAAAATCATACAACTCGTCTGCATGCCTAGGTTGTGAACCTAATCCTCCGGCTAACATTACCTTAAACCCTCGAACTCCGTTTTCGATTTTGGCAATAAAACCTAAATCATGCATATAGGATAACCCGGTATCTTCTTCGGTTCCTGAAAAGGAAACTTTAAATTTACGTCCCATTTCCTGACAGATTGGATTTCGTAAAAAGAATTTGTATAAGGCATCTGCATACGGCGATACATCAAAAGGTTCTTTAGGATCAATCCCCGCAGTTTCTGAAGCCGTTACATTTCGCACTGTATTTCCACAAGCTTCTCGTAAAGTGACATCATCTTTCTCAAGTTCTGCCCAAAGCTCAGGAGTCCGGTTTAAATCCACATAATGGATCTGGATATCCTGACGTGTGGTAATGTGTAAACGTCCCCTGGAATATTCATCCGAAACATTACATATTCTTCGTAATTGATTACTTAACACCTTACCATACGGCAGTTTGATACGAATCATCTGCACTCCTTCCTGACGCTGTCCGTAAACCCCGCGGGCTAATCGTAAGCTACGAAACTTCTCTTCATCAATCTTTCCTTTGTGAAATTGTTCGATTTTATTAGCTAATTCAATAATATCTTTCTGAACAATCGGATTTTCTATTTCGGTTCTAAAACTTTGCATATTCTAAGCCCCCTAACCCCCACCGGGGGAACTCTTACTCGGGCGGGTTAAGAGTTTTGTTGTTTTACTTTAATAATATTTTTATAGCAAAATATCTTTGATTTCAAATCTAGGATAATCACAGGAAATTCCCCTTTTGGGGGCTAGGGGGCTATAAACCCAACTCCTGCGGTATTATTTGTTTGCGGATCGATTAAAATAAAAGATCCGGATGCTTTATTTTCTTTATAGCTATCTACTGCCAAAGGTTTGCTTAATTGTATCTGAACCTCTCCGATTTCATTTAAGCTAAGTGTATTGGCTTCTTTATCTTCTCCGGAAAAATCAGTTGCTATAATACCACTGATACTTTTAATTTTTGCCAGTACTCGACTACTACCGCTTTGTACCAAATAATTGGTTCCGGGAATTAAATTTTTACTATCCATCCAACAAATCTTTGCCGTCAACTGTTTTTCGACTCTTGGTTTCTCCGAAGATTTTACGATCATATCACCACGACTTACATTCACATCATCTTCAAGGGTGATTGTGCAGGAACTTCCCCTGCCGGCAGTTTCAAATTTTTGATCAAAAAAGAAAATCTCTTTTACTTTTGAAGTAGTTAAACTAGGCAATACGGTTACTTCATCCCCTACAGAAAGATCTCCACCGTATAATTTACCAGCGTATCCTCTAAAATCGTGAAACTCCGCTTGTTTTGGACGAATTACGGTTTGTACCGGAAAGCGTGCTTCTGATTTTTCATATAAATCTTGAGCATCTAACTCTTCTAAGTGTTCTAATAAGGTTTGTCCTTTATACCAGGGCGTATTTTCGGAAGCATCAACTACGTTATCACCTTGTAATGCACTTACCGGAATAAAAGTAACATGTTGTTCTTTATATTCACTTTTGGCAATTAATTTTTCAAAATCAACTTTTATTGCATTGAATTTCTTTTCTGAGAAGTCTACCAAATCCATTTTATTAATGGCAACAATCACATCTTTTACCCTTAATAAATTATTAATAAAGAAGTGACGGTAGGTTTGCTCGATTACTCCTTTTCGGGCATCAACCAGAATAATTGAAGCCTGTGAGGTAGAAGCCCCGGTTACCATATTTCGGGTATATTCAATATGTCCGGGAGTATCTGCAATAATGTAACTTTTTCTTTTAGTCGAAAAGTAAATATGCGCTACATCAATGGTAATACCTTGTTCACGTTCTGCCACTAGTCCGTCAGTGGCTAATGAAAAATCAAGGTAGTCAAAGCCATTGGCTTTACTCCTGGTTTCAATGGCTTCTAATTTATCCGTAGTAAGTGATTTTGTATCGTAAAGGATACGTCCGATCAAGGTACTTTTACCATCATCTACACTTCCTGCTGTTGCTATTTTTAGTACTTCCATTCTTTTGTTAATAGTTGTTAGTTGTTAGTCAATTGTTGCTAACATGACTATAATTTTTCAACCAATCACTTTATTTACTTAACTAATCTTTAAAATTCAATTTTTAGATCGCTGATTTCTGAATACTATCACCTAAAAACTATCAGCTGACAACTAATTAAAAATACCCCTGTTGTTTTCGTTTTTCCATAGCGGCTTCGGATCTTTTATCGTCGATTCTAGCCCCTCTTTCTGAGATTGTTGATTCTCTGATTTCTGCTACTACCTTATCAATGGTAATTGCATCAGATAGTACGGCAGCAGTACAAGACATATCTCCTACCGTTCTAAATCGAACCAGGCGTTCTTCTACCAACTCATCTTTATCTCTAAAAACGACATTATCCTCAGCAGACCAGATCATCCCGTCTCTTACAAAGGTTTTACGCTTGTGTGCAAAGTAGATAGAAGGAATCTCAATATTTTCTTTTTCTATGTAACTCCAAACATCCAATTCTGTCCAGTTACTGATCGGAAACACCCGAACGTTTTGCCCTAAATCTATCTTACCGTTTAAATGATCAAACAATTCCGGACGCTGATTTTTTTCATCCCATTGCCCAAAGTCATCCCGAACTGAAAAAATACGTTCTTTTGCTCTTGCTTTTTCTTCGTCCCGACGAGCCCCACCAATAGCTGCATCAAATTTGAATTCTTCTAATGCATCCAGAAGGGTCGTGGTTTGCAGGCTGTTTCTACTGGCATATCTTCCGGTTTCTTCCATTACTTTCCCCTGGTCAATGGAGTCCTGCACGTTACGAACAATCAATTCTACCCCTAACTCTTTTACCAGGCGATCTCTGAACTCAATAGTTTCCGGAAAGTTATGACCTGTATCTATATGTAATAAAGGAAATGGAATTTTACCCGGATAAAACGCTTTTTGAGCCAATCGCACCAGGGTAATAGAATCTTTTCCACCTGAAAATAATAGAACCGGCTTTTCAAATTGTGCAACCACTTCCCTAAAAATATAAATAGCTTCACTTTCTAAAGGGTTCACCGTTAACTTTCTTGCTTTCACAATTTGCTTTTTATTTCTTTCTAGTACTTCCATTTAATTTTTAAATTAATTACGAGAGAGTAACATCCCCCTACCCTCTCAAAAGGGAAATTACTAACTTGTATGTAATCCGCATTCCCTGTTTCCTAATACTTTGGTTGGGTCAAAATATTTAAATTCATTAGGTAATTTGTTTTCTTTTAAATAAACATCTAAATCCGTATCGCTATAATAGTAAAACGGGCTTACTTTTAACACCCCGTCACTTCCCATACTTAAAATATCTAAAGAATCCCGTAGCGCCGTTTGCCCTTTTCTTAAATTTGTAAACCAGACATCAGGTTTAAAGTCATTCATTGCCCTTTTAAAAGGCTCCAACTTCACCTGTTCTGTAAATATTTTATGCTTTGGATCCTCTATATCCGGAATTCCCATAACCACATCTCTATGAGCCGTAGTTTGTGCAGGAACGTACAGTTTTATATTTAGACCTAGTAGTCCAATAACTTCTTCGGCATGTCGATAGGTATTAGGAGTGTTGTAACCGGAGTCACACCAGATTACCGGAATATCTTTTTTAGCTTGAGAAGTAACTTGTAAAATAGCTGCTTCGTAAGGCCTGAAATTAGTAGTTACTACAGGATTTTTTGCTTTGCTTATTACCCACTGTACAATTTCTAAAGGCGTTTTTTCTTTTAGTTCTTTATTTAAACTTACTATTTCTTCTTTAGTAAAACTCATATTTATTTACCCCATTTAATTTTATTCCAAATTCGCTCGTGAAAAAAGTATAAAATCATCTTAGTTACGAAGTCAACCGAGGCAATAGAAGTAGCCAGAACTAATTCTCCGGTTAATATATATGACACTATTAAAGTATCTAACGTACCAATCACTCGCCAACTGATTGCTTTTGCAATACTACGTATAGGACTTTCTGAAGTTTTATCATCTTCATAAGTGGTTTTGGTCGAAGCTACTTTATCTAAAATCATACAATTGAAAATACACTTTCAAAATCTATTACCCTACCAAAGTAGTAGAGTATGATACAAACATACTTCTTTTTATTTGTATGAGTCCTTTTAAACCCGTAAATCTTACGATTTACAAACACTTTTACGATTTATTCAAAGATTACCCTATTAACTTAGTAGATTAATAAAAACTAACATCTTCTCTTTTAATGTACTATTCTAATTTAACTAATGAAATATATAAGCAACATACCTTTCATCGAAAAAATATGCTTTTTATCTGTTTAATTACTAAATTGATTGTACCTTTGTGTAGTAATAAGCCCCTAATACTATGAGAACATATTACTTTATTTCAATTTTATTAATTTTCTTAGCTTGTAGTGCTTGTCAAAAAGATGAGGATACTTCTATTATAGAAGATCAAATATCCCTATTAGGCACTTGGAAGCTAACAGAACTATCAGTTAAAGACGGAATAATTTCTTCTACTATTCTGGATGAAACCTTTACTATAGGTTATACTTCAAAAGGTAAAGATTTTAATTACGAACTTATAGTTGCAGAAAATCCGAATAAAGTCGAAGGTAAGGGAAGTTATACTTCGGTTACTACTACCACTGCTTTAGGAAAAACAGAAACCTATGAGGAAAAGGTAACTGATTTTATTATAAACGGAAATTGGAAACTTAAGAATAATCAATTACTTATCACTTCTCAAGAACAAACGATTGTCGGTGATATTTTAGAATTTACAGATGACCATATTATCATACAGCAAGTAATAGATGACAGGGTAGAAGATTCCGTTTTAGGTACAGAAGCTATTACCCAAGGGACTCTTACTTATCGCTTGGAACGTTAACATCCGAAAAGAATATATTAGGATTTTAAAATTAGACACCTATATTCCGGTCAAAGCCTGATCCACATCTTTTATTATATCTTCCACATATTCTAAACCTACGGAACAGCGTACCATTCCGTCCGTAATTCCTACGGCTTCTTTATCCTCTGCGGCTAACTTGCTATGAGTAGTAGATGCAGGATGGGTTACAATGGTTCTTGTATCTCCCAGATTTGCTGATAAGGAACACATTTCAATACTATCAAAGAATTTTTTTCCAGCATCTACTCCTCCTTTTACTTCAAAAGCTACAATAGAACCTCCCAACTTCATTTGTTTTTTTGCAACTTCATAACGTGGATGAGATGGCAAAAACGGATATTTTACCCAATTTACTTTAGAATGGATTTCTAAAAATTCGGCTAATTTTAAGGCATTTTCACAATGGCGATCTGCTCTTACTGCAAGGGTTTCTAAGCTTTTTGAAAGCACCCAGGCATTAAAAGGGGACATGGCGGGACCCGTAACACGGGAGAATAAATAAATTTCCCTGATTAAATCTGCTGTACCTACCGTTACACCACCTAATACCCTTCCTTGTCCATCGATTAATTTGGTGGCAGAATGTATTACTAAATCAGCACCAAATTTAATTGGATTTTGTAGGTAAGGCGTTGCAAAACAATTATCCACAACAAATAAGATTCCGTGTTTTTTGGCTACTTTACTTATCTTTTCTAAATCCAATACATCTACCCCCGGGTTTGTTGGGGTTTCCACATAAATCAACTTTGTATTCGGCTGAATGAGTTCTTCCAGTTTCTCTTCTTCGGTTGTAGTAAAATAGGTAGTATTGATATTCCACTTCGGAAAATACTTGGTAAACAACGCATGTGTAGCTCCAAATACAGAACGACAGGATACGATATGATCTCCGGCATTTAATAATGCTGCAAAGGTAGAATATACCGCAGCCATTCCGGTAGCAAAAGCAAACCCGTCTTCTGCGCCTTCTAAGGCACACATTTTAGTAATAAATTCACTGGTGTTTGGGTTGCTATACCTGCTATAAAGGTCTCGTTGCTTTTCTTCGGCAAAAGCAGCCCGCATTTCTTCGGAGTCTTCAAATACAAATCCCGAAGTTAAATAAAGGGGCGTGGAATGTTCTGAAAACTTGGTACGATCTGTCTGAATTCGTACTGCTTCAGTTTCAAAATGCTTATTTTTTTGGTTTTTCATGGGTTCTAGTAAACAACTATATTTTTTAGGATTTAACTATTCTTACGTAAATCCTTAATTTCATCTTTTAAAATAGGAATATCTTTTATAGCAATACTCCATAAAATCGCACTATCAATATTGTCATATTCATGTGCTAAAATATTTCGTAAAGAAATAATTCTTTTAGAATTAGAAATAATAATTTGATCATTTACCGCTAAAAGTTTTTTGAGGGCTTCTCCAATAATTTCTAAAACACGTTCTAATGATCTTACTCCTAAAAAATCTTCCTTAAATAAAGTATAATTATGGGTATATCTTTCCTGAATCTTTTCTACTTCTTGAATTAAAGATTCTAAATCCAGAATATACTTTAGCTCCTTAGGCTGCATATAGTGAAATCATAGTTTCTTCCAATTCTTTTTTAAAAATTTTATTCTTTAAAGAGGATAGTGTGACTACGTCAACAGGTTTTTTTAGAAGTTCTTCCAAATCTTCTATAAAATTAAAATAATAATCAGCCATCTCTACCACCGGAATTTTAAAATCAAAAATCACTGCAAAATCAATATCGCTTTTTTGAGGATTAAATGTTGTATCGCTTAAGGCTGATCCAAAAACATTACACTGTACAACTTTATGTTTTTTACATAGTAATTCAATTTGTTCCTTATTCTGTTTAAGTAGATTAATCATATTCTTTTGATTATTTTAGTTGCAAAAGAAAAACAGACTGCGATATCTTCTCTTTCAAGAAATGGATAACTTTCCAAAACTTCCTCCACTGAATCTCCATTGCTTATAAAATCCAAAATTGTTTCTACTGTAATTCTCAAGCTTCTAATAGTAGGTCTTCCGTTACATAAATCCGCATCCAAAGTGATTCGATCCGACAGATATTCCATAATCCAAGTTTTATACTAAAATACAAAGTTTTAGTGCTATACTTTTTTATTATTAACTACTACCTTATATTCAATTGTTGCCGTAGGTTCTAATGTTTTAGAAACCGAACAATATTTTTCAAAGGATAATTGTGCTGCTCGTTTTGCTTTTTCCGGTTGGATATCCCCTTCTAGAAAAACAGTTACTTCTATAGTTTTAAACGGAGTAGCATCTTCTATTTTTTCCCGAATTCCGTTCACCGATACTTTATAATCCGTAATCTCCTGACGTTGTTTTTTTAATATGGAAATAATATCAATCGAGCTACATCCGGCAACCCCCATTAATACATATTCCATCGGACTGGGTGCCAAGTCATGTCCGCCAACAGCTGCTTTGCTATCAATATAGGATATGTGTCCTCTTTCATTTTTTAATTCAAAATGAAAGTCATTATCAATTCTATTTAATTCTATTTTCATTTTTTTTCCAGCCTCCCTACCCCAAAGGGGGAACTCAATTACTGCTGTTTGTGAGTTATTTAAAATTAATGTGTATATGTATAGCTAAATCAACATAAAATAATAGGATTCTTCATATAAAAAACTTGATTCTCTGTGTTAAAAAGCCTCGTCTTAGCTAAGGCTAAGCCTATGTTTTCGCCTTGATCTTCAACTTTTTTCTTTATAAATCTTCTATGCCATTCTATATTTATTTAGCTATATATGTTTTCGTAATACAATAATATCATTTTCTGATAACTAAGTCGTTTAAATAAATACTATGCAGTTGATAAAAAATTAATTTCTATACAAACTTGCTAGTTCTGCCACTAAGAGCTAGGGAGCCGCAATTCTTAAAATATCCCCAAAAACCCCTCTTGCCGTAACAGCCGCACCCGCTCCTGCACCTTGAATAATAACGGGCTGGTCTCCATAAGATTCGGTATAAATTTCAAAGATAGAATCAGACCCTTTTACCTGACCTAGCGAACCGGTACTAGGAACTGAAACTAATTTTACGTCCAAAATTCCTTTTTCCTGAGATAAATCCCCGTGTAAATCACCTATATATCGTAAAACATGATCTGGTTCTTGTGCTGCTTTTAATTTTTGATAAGTTTTATCTAGTTCTTTTAATTTTCCTAAAAACTGCTGACGATCTCCTTCTCTTAAATTTTCAGGTATCAGGTTATGGATGTTTACATCTTCAAATTCATTTGCCAAATCCAACTCGCGAGCCAATATCAATAGCTTTCTACCTACATCATTTCCACAAAGGTCTTCCCTAGGGTCTGGTTCAGTAAACCCTTGATCAATTGCTTCTTGTAGTACTTCACTAAAGGGTCTATCTTCCGTAGAAAATGTGTTAAAAAGATAACTCAAAGACCCGGAAAATACGCCTTTTATCCTGGTAATATTTTCACCGGATAAATGTAGTAATTTAATAGTATCAATTAGCGGAAGCCCTGCTCCTACATTCGTTTCGTACAAATACTGCTTTTGATTATTACTTAATACCTGACGTAATTCTTTATAAAAGTCAAAGCTTAATGTGTTTGCAATTTTATTTGAAGAAACCAAGTCGAAACCTTTTTCTACTAATTTAACGTAATTATCTGTAAAATCCGTACTTGCCGTATTATCAATAGCAATCAAATTTTCCAGGTGATGTTCCTCTGCAAACTTAATAATATCTTCTACAGTATACGCTTTACCTGAATCTTCCATCTCATTTTTCCAGTTGGTCTCCAAACCTTTAGCATTCGTAATTACTTTCCTGGAATTGGCTACGGCAAAAACCGTAAGATCTATTTTTTTTCGTTTCCGGATGTCTTCCTTGGACTTTAAAATTTGTTTAATCAAGGTACCTCCTACCAGCCCGTGTCCGAAGATAGCAATATTGATTTTTTTATCAATTCCAAAAATCTCTCCGTGAATTACATGCAATGCTTTATTAAGCTGTTCTTTTTTGACAACCAGGCTTATATTTTTTCCGGTCACCGTATTATTAAACAGAATAGGAACTATTTGATTTTTAATTAAGGCATTATAAGGTTTATGAAAAGTACTCAAATCTTGCCCTATGATAGAAATCACAGATACGTTACGCTCGATTGTAATGGTACTTACATCTTTATTGTAAAAATCCGCTTCAAATTCTTCTTCAAGGGCTTGTTTAGCATCTCTAGCCTGACTTGCACTGACCACTAATCCAATCCCTCTTTCTGAAGAACCTTGCGAAATAATACTTACACTCACATTTTTATAAGCCAGTGCTTTAAAAATCCGCGCATCTATTCCAGCTTTGCCTAATAATCCCCGACCTTCTAAATTTAAAAGAGATACATCTTTTAACACAGAAAGCGATTTGATCCCTTTATTATCCGAAGTAGAAGTTATTAAAGTACCTTTTCCTTCTCGATTAAAAGTATTTAGTATTCGCAACGGAATTTCCTTTTCGATCAGAGGAATAATTGTTTTAGCGTGTAAGATTGTTGCCCCAAAATAGGCCAATTCATTAGCTTCGTTAAAAGATAATCGGTCAATCTTCTTTGCATCTGCAATTAAATCCGGATCCGCAGTATAAATACCATCTACATGCGTATAGTTCTGTAATTCTTCTGCATCCAGGTAATTTGCTAATAAAGCTGCGGTATAATTACTACCATTTCTACCTAGCGTAGTGGTTTCACTAAGTTGGTTAGAAGCTATAAAACCGGTAACCACATTGACTGTTGTGCCATTGTATTTTTCAAAATGCCTTCGCACATTTTCTTTAGATATGTTATCGATAGGTTGTGCTTCGCCAAACTGATCGTCCGTAATAATAAGTTCCCTACTATCTGTAAAATGAGCATTAACTCCGATCTCCTTTAGTTTTTCTACCAGTATCTTCCCAGAAATGACTTCTCCCTGGGATAAAATCTGATCTTTAATCTTTTTGCTATAATTACCTAATAGAAAAACCCCTTCGTAGAGTTTATTTAATATGGTAAATTCCTTCTCTACATATTCACGGTTACTGTCTGATACCTGACTTGTTTTAAAAACTTCAAAAGCCTCCTGATAATCATCATGATTTACGGCTTTAGTCAAAATGTTTTCTAATTGATCTGTTGCCTTACCACGGGCAGAAATAACTACCGCCAGTGATTCTCCTTGATCCACTTTATCTTTTATAATACTTATTACCTGCCGTATTCCTTTTTCGCCAGCAAGTGATTTTCCTCCGAATTTTAATATTTTCATATGTCCCTACCTTCCAAAATTATATATAAAAGGCATTTATTTGTAATCATTACTAATTTTTGGTATGTAAATTATTAGTGTCCGGTATAAATTCAAAATCGCTATCGCTTCTAGAACCAAGACTAATTAATGTTATAGGATTATTCACTTTAAAAAATTATTTTTAAAAAAGTAGCCAATAACTATTTTTGAGTTTGGAATCATCTTATTTTACGATGCTCTCTAAACTTTTATTTATTTTAACCAGACATTAATATATTTAATTTAGCAATTCGTTATTGTAACAGTTGAGTTTCTTCATTTTTCTTAAACCTTCATGTGTTTTACTAAAAAAACACCTTGAATTATCATCTAATCTCGTTTTTAAAGATAGGATCTAGTATTTTCTCCAACTGTTCAAATTCAATTAAAAAAGCATCATGCCCATGTACTGATGCTATGATATGATGCGAGACATTATTTTTCACCTTTGTCAATCTATAAAAGGTTTCCGTATCTTCTTTTGCTGTGAAAAATATATCAGAATCCACACTTATTAGATGTATATTTGACCTTATATTTTTCACTACTTCTTCAAAGGTTTCTCCCCTAGAAGTAATATCAATATTTGCCAGTATATGGTTTAAAGTTTTATATGCCGATAAGGTAAATCTCTCTTTTAATTTTTTACCGTGATGCAGTAACCAACTCTCGACATTGTACACCCCCCAGTCTTCGTTAAAACTGCGATTAAATTTGATCTTAAAAGATTCAGGTGATCGGTAAAATAACATAGCATGTAAGCGAGCATCATGTACCGGGTTTTTTGAATTTAAAAGAATCTGTTCTTGTACCAGGCAATTTGCTTTTAACCAGTCAGTAGATTTCCAATCTGCAGCTACAGGTATGAGGTGTTCAATGAGGCTAGGGTTAAGTACGGCCAGTTCCCAGGCAATTCCCCCGCCCACGGACCCTCCTATTGTAGCAAATATTTTTTGAATCTCTAATTGTTTTATCACTTGATTAAAAATTTTTGCTACATCCCGGGCTGTAAAAGACTGGTAATCCTGTATCAGGTTTTCTTCAATGCCGTCATAACCATTTCCGGGTATATTAAAGGCAAGTATTGTATAATCTTTAGTATTGATGCACTTTCCTTCCCCAATAAGCCCCTTCCACCAACCTTGTTCTCCACAAACAGTCGAATTTCCGGTTAGGGCATGATTAACTAAGACTACGGGGGCGGTATATAAATCTTTGCCAAACAATTCGTAGGTTACGACGATTTGATCGAGCTCTTTTCCTTTTATTGTTTTATAGTTTTCTATCGAAACCTTTTGGAGCATAATATGTATCTTCAAAGTTGATGACAACTTTAGCTATCTAAACTTACCGGTATTTACCTTATTATCAAATTACTTCCTGAATTACGCAGTTACCGTAACTTTTTTAAAGGTTGCTTTTAAATCTGCTTTTAAATCTTCAATATTTTCTAAACCTACGGAAAGCCTAATTAAATCCTTAGTTACTCCGGTAGCAGCTTGTTGTTCTTCATTTAACTGTTGATGTGTGGTACTGGAAGGGTGGATAATCAAAGATTTAGAATCTCCAATATTAGCTAGTAACGAAAATAACTTAGATTCGTTCGCAACTGTTTTTGCTGATTCGTATCCCCCTTTTACTCCAAAAGTGATGATTCCACTTTGTCCTTTTGGTAAATATTCTTTAGCTAAAGTATAGTAGGTATCTTCTTTTAAACCCGGATATTTTACCCAGGCAACTTCTTCTTGTTCTTGCAACCATTTTGCTAAAGCCAATGCATTTTCACTATGTTTATACATCCGGATTTCTAAGGTTTCTAGTCCCTGCAAAATCTGAAATGCATTAAACGGACTTAAAGCTGCCCCATGATCTCGTAACCCTTCTACCCTCACTTTGGCAATAAAAGCAGCAGGCCCTAGGGCATCATGATAGACTAGGCCATGATATCCTTTAGAAGGCTCGGTAAATTCTGGAAATTTTCCGTTTGACCAGTCAAAAGTACCAGCATCGATAATAGCACCTCCTAGTGAAGTCCCGTTACCATTAATATATTTAGTCAAAGAATGAATAACAATATTCGCCCCGTATTTAATTGGGTTTAGCAAAGCTGGAGTAGCGACTGTATTATCTACTATAAAGGGTATCTTAATCGCTTTGGCTTCGGCTGAAATTGCTTTTAGGTCCAGTACATCTAACTTTGGGTTACCTAGAGATTCTACAAAGAATACCCGTGTGTTCTCTTGAATGGCATCTTTAAAATTTTGCGGATCGGACGGATCTACGAATGTGGTGGTAATCCCAAACCTGGGTAGGGTAACATTCAATAAATTATAAGTACCTCCGTACAGGCTACTAGAAGCTATGATGTGATCGCCTGTTTTTAATAAAGTGAGTAAAGCCGTATTAATAGCAGCGGTGCCTGAAGCGGTAACTACACAGGCAATTCCTCCTTCTAAGGCAGCTAACCTCTGTTCTAAGATATCATTTGTAGGATTATTAAGTCGGGTATAGATATAACCAGGTTGCGACAAATTAAACAGATTGGCAGCATGGTCAGAATCGTTAAATACATACGAACTGGTCTGATAAATAGGAACGGCTCTTGTTCCCCCGTTTATAGTTACATCATGACCCGCATGTAATGCATTAGTTGCAAATTTTTGTGTACTCATATCTTTTTACTTTTCTCTTCTTCCTGTATCTCCAGGAGGATCATTTAAAATTTAAGGCAGAAACAAAGCATGCCTTTTTCAATCGCTCATACAGAATTCTACATGTACCTTATTAGATACAGATTTATAAAAAATTAAAAAGAAAGGAGTTTAATAAATACCCGGACACAGGTATGAATCATGTGTTATCTATTTCGCAAATGCGAATAGAATGTAGCACCTTCTCTTAAAGAACCTTTAAGTTTTATTAAAAGGGTTGCTAAGGTTTCATTGGGTCTATTCCCTCCACCTTTCTTGATAACGTTTTAAAATGTATAAGAAACTTGATGCGAAATTAATAATTATTTTGAAACTGTCATAGTTTTCTTAAAAAAACCTATTAGGCTTTGCAAAGCTTATGTGAATACTTACATTTGCCTCCTAATTTTGGGAAAGATTTGACTGATTGCAACCCAAAGGATTATGAGATTCAATAACTATTCTAATTTGATAATCCTAAAATGCTAAAACAGTTTAGTACGTCGATGTATTGACTTTCAGGCAGGCACTGTAATCTTCAATTTTCCTTTACAACTTAATAAACATGGCATATTTATTTACTTCAGAAAGTGTTTCTGAAGGACACCCGGATAAAGTTGCAGATCAGATCAGTGATGCATTACTGGATAATTTTCTTGCTTTCGACCCTGAATCCAAAGTGGCTTGTGAAACTTTAGTAACCACCGGACAAGTAGTACTAGCCGGCGAGGTTAAATCTAAAACCTACCTGGACGTGCAACATATTGCTCGGGAAGTTATAAATGAAATCGGATATACAAAAGGTGCTTACCAGTTTAGTGGGGATTCTTGTGGTGTTATTTCTCTAATCCATGAACAGTCTCAGGATATTAATCAAGGAGTAGATCGCGAAACTAAAGAAGAGCAAGGTGCCGGTGACCAGGGAATGATGTTTGGGTATGCTACTAAAGAAACTGCGAATTACATGCCATTAGCTCTTGATATAGCGCATAAAATGTTACAAGAGTTGGCTGCTTTAAGAAGAGAAGGCAAAGAAATTGCTTATTTACGACCGGATGCTAAAAGCCAAGTGACTATTGAATACAGCGATGATAATGTACCTCAAAAAATAGTGGCTATTGTGGTATCTACCCAGCATGATGATTTTGATAGTGATGATGAGGTAATGCTTACTAAAATTAAAGAGGATATTATTTCTATTCTGATCCCCAGGGTAATCGCTAAACTACCAGAACATATTGGCGGATTATTTAATGATGATATTACCTATCATATCAATCCTACCGGAAAGTTTGTGATTGGCGGTCCACATGGAGATACGGGATTAACTGGTCGGAAGATCATTGTAGATACTTACGGAGGAAAAGGAGCTCATGGGGGCGGTGCTTTTTCTGGTAAAGATCCAAGTAAAGTAGATCGATCTGCGGCCTATGCTTCCCGACATATTGCGAAAAACCTGGTGGCAGCCGGAGTGGCTAATGAAATTCTGGTACAGGTATCTTATGCTATCGGAGTAGTAGAACCCACATCCATTTTTGTAGATACCTATGGGACCAGTAATGTTGACTTGACTGATGGCGAAATTGCTAATAAAGTAGCTGCCATTTTTGATATGCGACCGGCAGCCATCGAGTCGCGATTAAAATTGCGAAATCCTATTTATAAAGAAACCGCTGCTTACGGACATATGGGGAAGGAATCAAAAGTGATTACCAAAGTTTTTGAAAGTCCGTATTCCGGTAAAGTAGAAAAAGAAGTTGAATTATTTACCTGGGAAAAACTTGATTTTGTAGATAAAGTAAAGGATGCATTCGGTTTAGATTAGTTCTTAGGTAATCATCAGGCTTGATTTTAAAATACTAAAATCTGTCTTTTAAAACCTAAAATTATTATCAAGAACTGGTCATTTAAAGCAAAAAAGGGGATTTTGAATATTCAAAACCCCTTTTTTTTTGATTATTAGCGATTAGCGTCCGGTTAAAATAAATAAAAGTTTATAAAGTATAATAAAATAAGGTGACTCCAAATTTTAAAGTATTCGGAGGTTGCTCTTTTTACTTTTTCAAGAGTAATTTATTTTTTTATCGTGAATAATCTTATAATATTGATTTTCAATATTATAATGATTAGTCTTGACTCTTGGTTCTAGAAGCGATAGCGATCTTGAATCTTTACCAGACACTAATATTTTATAAAATTAATCTACAACCCAGCCGCAGCATTTGATAGATTGTTCAATGCACCAGTAATGGTAGCTAGAGTATCGTCATTATCTGTAATACCATGTCTTTTTACTAAATAAGCTGGATCGTTGTATGAAATTTTTACATTTCCATCAGCATCTTCCCAAACTAAAAATTTCTGTGGTAAATCAATCCCTGTAGATTGTGAGTTTTGCATTAAAGGAGTACCTAGATTAGGATTTCCGAATATAATTAAGCGGGTCGGATTTAATTCTTCTCCAATACTTTCAGCATTTGCCTGATGATCTAAGGTTGCTACCAGTCTTAAATTTTCATTTCCTTCTATGGCACCTACCAGTGTATTATAAGTATCTTCAAAAGAATTTGTGCTTTCTTTCGTAATAATACCTTCACCTACTTCAATCGTATCAGCATCATTTGATACTACTACTCCATTACTTATAAGCGTAGCAAAATTATTTAAAGCCCCATTAATAGCTTCTAGTTGCGGAAGATCCTGCAAACCATGTCTTGCTTGTAAATAAGCAACATTGTTAAAACCTACCCTCACACTATCTTGGGCATCTTCCCATAAAAATAATTTTTGAGGCAAGTCTAAACCTACTAATTGGTTTGCCTGCATTAAAGCAGTGCCTAGCATTGGGTTTCCAAAAATAAAAACTTTGGTATTTCGTAACTCCTTCCCTACAGAAGATGCATTATTTCTATGATTTACAGCTGCTAAAACCGAAACAGGTTCTGCTGATTCCAGTGCCTGAGATATGGCTAAATCTGCTACAAAGAAGCTTTGATTAGAAGGAGCAAAGGTCAAACCTGGCACCACGATTGGTTCCGGAGTAGGATCAGGATCTGTTGAATCATCTTCTTTACAAGAAATTATAAATACTAAAGAAAGTACTATTAAATTCAAAGTTGTTTTCATAATAAGTAATTGATTTGTTAAAGTGAAATATTATCTAAGTCGTTATAATTTAAAAAATACTACAAACTTGACTATACTATTTTACTGTTTCTCTAATAATTAACGTTTATTAAGAAGGCTTTAACTACAATTTGCCGATTTATCAATCAAAGCTTCTTCATTCTTCGGTACATTTTGTATTTTACCATAGTTTATGAGAATACTTCTTTTACTTGTCCTTTTAATTTTATCTGAAACCACTTCTTTTTCTCAAGATGTACTTACAAAAATTAATTCTACAGAAATAGCAACGGAGCACTTTGTAGGAGTAGATAACTTTTCAGCTTTATATACTGTTAACCAAAATATTTTATACAAAAAATGGAATGCCCAAACCTGGCAGTTTGGCGATTATACGTTAGGAACACTTTCAAAAGTATCTATAACTAATCCTTTAAAAATTTTGCTTTTTTATCAAAATTTAAATACGATTGTAATTCTTGATAAATATTTAAATGAAATTAATCGAATAGATTTCAATACCACTACCAATTTTAAAAACCCAGCTTTTGTATCACAGGCAAATGATCAGAGTATTTGGCTTTTTGATAACAATACGCAGCAACTGGAAATTTTTGATTTAGATACGGAAGAAACCCTCTTTACTACCTTACCTATCAAAGGTATTCCTATGGATGAAAGCTGTAATTTCAATTATTGTTGGCTTCTAACAGAACATAAAATTTTACAATTTAATATCTACGGAAATTTACTTACTGAAATGCTTAATGATCATTTTGAAAATATACATGCTTATAAAAAAGGAATTATACTCAAAAAGGAAAATAATCTATACCACTGGTCTCCAAAAACTAACCAGTTTGTATCTCTAGGGCTTCCTGAAATTCTTATTGAAGATTTTTCTGTTACTGGTGAAATACTTTATATTTACTCAGCAGGCATACTTCATTCTTATAACTTGCCTCAAATACTAAATTAATCAACTATGCACGTAGCTATTGCCGGAAATATAGGCGCAGGCAAAACCACTTTAACCAAATTACTAGCAAAACATTACCGATGGGAACCTCAATTTGAAGATGTTTTGGAAAACCCATATCTGGAAGATTTTTATAATAAAATGGAGCGTTGGTCTTTTAACCTTCAAATTTATTTTTTAAACAGTCGTTTCCGACAAATATTAGAAATTCGGGAAAGTGGAAAAGACATCATCCAGGATCGAACCATCTACGAAGATGCTTATATTTTTGCTCCCAACTTACATGCAATGGGTTTGATGACCAACCGGGATTTTGAAAACTACCGTTCCTTATTTGACCTTATGGAAAGTGTCGTAGAAGGACCTGAACTAATGATTTACCTGCGCAGTAGTATTCCTAACCTAGTTGGTCAGATACATAAAAGAGGAAGGGACTATGAAAACACCATTAGTATTGATTACTTAAGTCGGTTAAACGAACGTTATGAAGCCTGGGTACATAGTTATGATAAAGGGAACTTACTTATTGTTGATGTGGATAAACTTAACTTTGTAGACAATCCGGAGGATTTGGGAGAAATCATAAACCGTATTGATGCGGAACTCAATGGTTTATTTTAGCAAAATTAAAATCTTTGATTTTAATTGTAATTAATTTTAGTTTTTTATGTATGAGTGTCCGGTTAACATAAAAAAAATTTAAAAAGCATATCAAAACAAGGTGATCTTAAACTTTAAAGTATTTAGAGGTTGGTTTTTACTTTTTTGGTAGTGTAAATTAAACTCTGTCTGAGTTATTTTTTTTATCCATTTCAATATTGTAATAATTAGTCTTTATTCTTGAACCGACAGCGATCTTGATTCTTTACCAAACATTTCAGGTTTTTATATTTACATCAGCTATATAATTCATAATTATTGAAGTAGCTCCTGTATTACTATTTACAAAATGCCCGGCAATCATTCCGGTTTGGTTTCTAAATTTAACGTCAATTGTCAATTTTTTAATTATTTCCATAAACTCTTCCGCTGTAGTAACAGAAAACAATCCCCCTAATTTCCGAAGTTGTTTAGCTTCATGGAATTTCTCAAAGTTTTTTCCAATGATGATAGGAATCCCGAAAGTTGCAGGTTCTAAAATGTTATGTAATCCTGCCGTACCCATTCCTCCTCCTACATACGCTATATCTGCATAATAATAAGCTTTGGATAAATATCCAATGGTATCTAAAATAAACACTTTATAATCCTTTAATTGCTCAAGATTGGTTTGTTCGGAATACGTAATAGTAGGTATTTGAATTGTATTTTTTATACGTTGGATAGTCTCCGGTTTAATTTCGTGAGGAGCAATAATAAAACAAATATTTTCAGAAGTACGGTTTATGGTGTTCATAAAAATTACTTCGTCTTCTTTCCATGAACTTCCGATAACTATACAAAATCGATTGTTAACAAATTTTTCCAAAAAATCCACTTTATTATTCATTTCAAGTTGTAATGCCACCCGGTCAAAACGGGTATCTCCCACATGTATGACTTGCGTAACGTTATTAGCAAGCAACATATCCTTAGATTCTATATCCTGGGTAAAAATATGAGTGGCTTTGGATAAACTATCTTTTAAAAACCCACCATATTTTTTGAAGTAGATATGATCTTTTCTAAAAACCGCAGAAATTAAAAGAATAGGAATTTTTCTTGTTTTTAAAACTGAAAAATAGTTTGGCCAGACTTCGTACTTAACAAAAACGGCGATCTCTGGCTTAACTAAGTTAATAAATCGTTTTGCATTCTTTTTTGTATCAATAGGCAGGTAAGCTATATGATCCGCCAGTTTACTATTCTTTTTAGCTTCATATCCGGACGGCGAAAAAAAGGTGATTATTACAAAGGAATTAGTATATTTTTTTTTGATCGCCTGAATAACAGGTACCGCCTGTTCATATTCTCCTAAAGATGCACAATGAAACCAAAAAACCGGTTTGGAAATCGGAAATATAGTCTGTAGGGTTGAAAATACTTCTTTTCTTCCATTTGCAAAAAGCTTTAACTTCTGAGAAAACAACCCGATGAACGGAAGTAATAACTGAAAAATAGTACTAAATAAGGAATATAAACTGCGCAAAAAATGATTCTTTATAATGTAAAAATACATTTCCCTTTTTAAAGAAACTATTGAAGTGATTTAAAACTTTTTTTGATTAATTGCTAAATAATTCCTGGATTAAATAGAGTATAAGCACTTTTTCACTTACTTTTTATAGCTTGTATCACCTATTTTGTACCTTCGTTTTTCAGACATATATGCTATGAAGAAGATACAAATGGTTGATCTAAAAGGTCAGTATGAAAAAATTAAAGATCAGGTTCAACAGGGGTTTGATAATGTTTTATCTTCTACGGCATTTATCAACGGACCTGAAGTTCACACTTTTCAATCCGAGCTTGAAGAATATTTAGGTGTAAAACATGTTATTCCTTGTGCAAATGGTACGGATGCCTTACAAATTGCCATGATGGGACTTGGTTTACAACCCGGAGATGAAGTGATTACCGCAGATTTTACTTTTGCCGCTACAGTTGAAGTAATTGCACTATTGCAACTCACCCCGGTATTAGTCGACGTACTTCCGGATACCTTTAATATTGACCCGGATGCTATTGAAAAAGCTATTACTCCTAAAACCAAAGCTATTGTACCCGTACATTTATTCGGGCAAATTGCAGATATGGATCGCATTATGGAAATTGCTGAAAAACATCAACTCTTTGTGATTGAAGACAATGCACAAGGTATCGGGTCAAGTTATCAGGTTAATAGTGAAACAAGGCAAAAAACCGGAACCATAGGACATGTGGGTTCTACGTCGTTTTTTCCTTCAAAAAACTTGGGTTGTTACGGAGATGGCGGTGCTATTTTTACAAATGATGACGAATTAGCACATACCATACGAGGCATTGTTAATCATGGAATGTATACCCGGTATCATCATGATGTAGTAGGTGTCAATTCAAGGTTGGATTCATTACAAGCTACGGTACTTCGGGTAAAATTACCACATTTAGATAGCTATAATCAAACCAGAAGACAGGTAGCCAACCAATATACAACCGCCTTTAAAGGTTATGAAGCAATTATCACCCCTTATATCGTCGGAAATAAATGTGATACAAATCATAAAACCACTTGCAAAACCTGCGATTGTCACGTATTTCATCAGTATACCTTACAAGTTAAAAATATAGACCGGGATCAATTGGTTGAGTATTTAAACAACCATGATATTCCCTGTGGAGTATATTACCCAATCCCTCTTCACAAACAAAAAGCTTATCAAGACGAACGTTACCAAGAAAAAGATTTTACAATTACTAATCAATTAGTTACTAATGTAATCTCTTTACCTATGCATACAGAGTTAGATAACGATCAGATTGAATTTATTACTAGTAAAGTAATTGAGTTTATTGAGGGTAAGTAAATATTTATTACTGGAAATTCTATATAATGAAAGATAGGGAAAAAGAGCTAGCTGAACAGCGTAAGAAAATTATTAAAGGCTTAGAACTAGCATATCAAAAGTTAATCGAATTTAAAAAAAGTAAAAATTCGCCTTTGGTAATATCCAAAGATGGAAAAGTTATAAAGCTGGATCCATTTAAAGCTAAACCTACGGTTAAATACAAATAACATAGTCTATTAACTAACAATCTTTTAAACTCTAACAAACTATAATAATAAAACAAAACATGATTAAAAGCGATCGTATTCACTTTTAATTATATTTTTTGGTGATCGTATTCACTTTTCATTATGTTTATTAGTGATCGTATTCACTTTTCACTATATTTGAAGTATAATGATACGACGTTTACTTTCTAATAGAATAGATAGAAAAATAGGTTCCGGTAAAGCTATTATGATTATCGGACCTCGCCAAGTAGGAAAAACTACTTTAATTAAAGAAAAATTAAAAGATCAGAATGTTTTATTTCTTGATGGTGATGATCCTACTATTCGAAAAATATTAGATACCATTAATACAGAGAACCTACGTAACCTGATAGGTAACTACAAAACAATTTTTATAGATGAAGCACAACGAATCAATCAAATTGGTTTAACCTTAAAAATAATTACGGATCAATTTAAAGATGTTCAATTGTGGATAAGTGGATCTTCCTCTTTTACCCTTTCACATCAGTTGAATGAACCACTAACCGGACGAAAGTGGGAATATGAAATGCTTCCCATTTGTTGGGAAGAATTTGAAAATCATTTTGGCTATGTAAAAGCAGAACAAACTTTAGACCATCGTTTACTTTATGGTTTTTATCCGGATGTAATTAATAATCCAGGCGATGAAGTTGAAGTTTTAAAAAATTTAGTGAATAGTTACCTATATCGGGATATACTTTCTTACGCTGAAATCAGAAAGCCAGAAATTTTAGAAAAACTAGTGCAAGCACTAGCCTTACAAATTGGAAGTGAAGTTAACTACAACGAGCTTTCTCAAACGGTAGGTATTGATAAAAATACGGTGCAAAGATACATTGACATACTTGAAAAAGGGTATGTAATCTTCAAGCTTTCCAGTTTTAGTTCTAACCTTAGAAATGAAATAAAGAAGAATAAAAAAATCTACTTCTACGATAACGGTATTAGAAATATGGTGATTGGAAATTTTACTGATATTTCTTCAAGAAAAGATAAAGGTGCATTATGGGAAAACTTTCTGATTTCCGAAAGAATAAAACAAAATACTTATAAACTTACCCTTGCCAAACCTTATTTTTGGAGAACTAGTCAACAACAAGAGGTAGATTACGTAGAAGAAGTTAGCCAACAAATTTACGGGTATGAATTTAAATGGAATCCTAAGAAAAAAGGAAAACTTCCTAAAACATTTTTGAACGCTTACAATGCAAAAAGCCATATTATAAATAGAGAAAACTTTAGGAATTTTGTTACGATCAAGCAGTGGTCATGATTTTATAAACCTAATTCTTCCACCAACTTTATACATTCTACCGCTTCCTTTACATCATGCACCCGTAAAATCGAAACTCCGTTCTGTAAAGCTACGGTATTTAGCACAGTAGTTCCGTTTAAAGCTTCTTTAGCAGTAGTTCCCAGAGTTTTGTAAATCATAGATTTTCGGGAAACGCCTGCTAATATCGGAACATTTTGAAATTTAAATAATTCCAGTTTTTGCAAGAGTTCGAAGTTTTGTTTTATACTTTTAGCAAACCCAAAACCAGGATCAATAATTACATCATTGATTCCGTAATGCCTCGCTACTGCAATACGTTCCGAAAAATAAAACTGAATTTCTCTAACCATATCCTCATATTGATTCAGGTCTTTCATGGTTTGCGGAGTTCCCTTCATATGCATCATAACATAAGGCACTTGTAATTTTCCTATAGTAGCTATCATTTCGTCATCTAACATTCCTGCCGAAATATCGTTGATCATAGCTGCACCACATGTAATACCTTCTTTAGCAATAGTACTTCTGAACGTATCTATAGAAATTAAAATTTCCGGAAATTCCGAGCATAAAAGTTTTATAATAGGCAATAATCGCTTTTTCTCTTCTTCTTCTGAAATGTGATCTGCTCCGGGACGTGAAGAATACGCGCCTATATCAATAAAAGTAGCACCTTCAGTTAGCATTTTTTCTACTTGAACTAGTACTCCTTTTTCATCCTTATACTTCCCCCCGTCATAAAATGAGTCCGGAGTAAGATTTAAAATACCCATTACTTTAGGCGTGGATATATCAATTAATGAACCTTTACAGTTGATGGTCATTAGAATTTTTTAATTAAAATTTCAATTATACAATTTCGTTAAATGTATTTACGATTTCATTACATGCTTTGACTTTTACTTCTCCTTTTGTAGGTATCATATTTTCCCAAACCCAATTATAATGATCAATAACCTGCTTTGCTTTTAGTTTGGGACGATCGGCAGTAGTATGGGCGTCAGAGATGACAGTAATTTTATAATCTTTAGTTAAGGCAGATTGAACGGTAGACGCTACGCAAAAGTCAGTAGCACAACCTGTGATGTAAAGCTCTTCAATTGCTGCTGATCCAAGATATTTCAGCAGATTTGAACGATAAAAAATATCATTTACATATTTATCTAGCAAATAATCTGTACTTTCAATCTTTAATTCTTTAAGAATTTGCCAATCCCAATTACCTTTTTCAAAAGTCCCACTACCAGTACCATCATGCTGTACATAGATAACCTTTCCATTTAGACTTCGAAATAAATTGGCTAATCTATTGATTCGGTTGATTACACCTTTGTCATCGTACCTTGGAGTTTCAGAAGTAAAAGATCCTTGCTGCATATCGATAATGATCAAAGCACTTTTCGACAAATCATAATTTAATGCACCTTCCATTTTAATAATTCCTATATTAACGCGAAATTTACATAAAATTAGGATGGTTTATGCAAAATACTTCGGCACAATATGATGCTGTACTTAACAAATGCAGGGCATTATTTTCAAAAAAAATGAAAGACTACGGCAGTGCCTGGAGAATTTTAAGATTGCCTTCATTGACCGATCAGATTTTTATAAAAGCACAGCGCATTCGCAGTTTGCAAAAGAACGAAGTACAGAAAATAAATGAAGGAGAAGCTTCTGAATTTATAGGCATTATCAACTACAGTATTATGGCGTTAATCCAGATGGAAAAAGGTATTTCCGACCAACCTGACCTTACTACTGAAGAAGCATTGACTCTTTATGATAAACATAGTCAACTTACTAAAAAACTAATGCTTGATAAAAATCACGATTACGGAGAAGCATGGCGCGACATGAGGGTAAGTTCGCTTACTGATTTAATTTTACAGAAGCTCTTACGGGTCAAACAAATTGAAGACAATAAAGGGAAAACGATTGTAAGTGAAGGTATAGACGCTAATTATCAAGACATAATTAATTACGCTATTTTTGCCCTAATTCATTTACAAATAGATTAAAATAATATACATGAAAGCATTGGTAGGTTTTTCAAGAATCTTTGTAGGAATTCTTTTTATATTTTCAGGATTTGTAAAATTGAATGACCCTTTAGGTTTCTCCTATAAATTACAAGAATATTTCTCAGAAGGGGTACTTAACCTAGAGTTTTTAATTCCTATGGCATTATTAATTGCCGTTTTTCTAGTAATTTTTGAAATTCTGGTTGGGATAACATTGTTATTAGGGTATTTACCAAAATTCACGGTTTGGGCATTACTCTTAATGATTGTATTCTTCACCTTCCTTACTTTTTACTCAGCCTATTTTAACAAAGTAACAGATTGTGGCTGTTTTGGAGATGCAATACCTTTAACCCCTTGGGAATCTTTTACTAAGGATATTATTCTCTTAGTACTTATCTTAATTTTATTTTTTAACCAAAAATACATTACCCCAATATTAAACCCCGCCTCTCATAAGTGGGTGGTATTTGCAGCCTTTACCGCCTGTCTTGGATTTGCATATTATGTTTTAATGCATCTACCAGCCATAGATTTCCGAGCTTATAAAATCGGCACAAATATCACCGAAGGAATGCAGGTACCTGATAATGCAGAAAAGGCGGAGTTTGCTTACCATTGGAAATTTAATGTAAATGGAAATGAGAAAATTATTACTACAGAAGGTGAATATCCAAGTGTAGATGGTAAATTTATAAACGTAGAAACAGAAACAATTAAAGAAGGCTATATACCCCCGATTCATGACTTTGCCATTGAACGAAATGGTGAAGACTTTACTTCGGCTTTTTTAGCCAAAGAAAAATTAATAGTTGTTGTAATGTACAATCTTTCTAAAAGCGAAGCCGAAGGACTGGATGCTATCAAAAATGCTACGGATAATGCTTTAAAAAATGGTTATGAAGTAATCGGTCTAACTGCTTCTGGAGAAAATGATGTTGCTAAAATCAAACAGAAATACAATTTACAATTTGAAGTTTATAACACTGATGAAACCGCATTAAAAACAATTATACGATCTAACCCCGGAATCTTAATTTTACACAAAGGAACCATAAAAGACAAACTTCATTGGAATGATGCTAACATAAATTTTGAAAACTACTAGTTCCTTAATATATGTTGAAAATTTTTCAAACAGTAAGTTACGCACTATTAACTTTATTCGGGGTGATTACTGTTATTTTTCTTTTATTCACCATTTTACCCGGAGATCCTGCTCAGATGATGTTAGGTCAAAATGAAAGTAAAGAACAAATCGCAATTGTCAATAAAAAGTACGGGTTTGATCAACCCTTATCTACACAATATGCATGGTATTTAAATGATTTGTCACCACTTTCTTTCCATTCGACTAATAAAGATCATTTTACTTTTTTCAGCGAAGAAAAATATAACGGTGTTAAGTTCTTTAACTTAGGTACAACCCAGGTAGTTTTAAAGTATCCGTACTTAAGGGAATCTTTTCAAAAAAATGGAAAACAAGTAATTGAAGTGATTAGCGAAACTCTTCCTAATACCATATTGCTAGCAATAAGTGCCATTAGTATTGCGATGCTATTAGGAATTCTTATGGGTATTATTAGTGCTTTATATAAAAACACATGGATTGATAGGACTCTACAAATTATAAGTACTATTGGAATGAGCGTACCCTCATTTTTTAGTTCGATCCTTTTTGCTTGGGTTTTTGGTTTTATACTTCATAAATACACTCATCTTAATATGACTGGTAGCCTTTATGAAGTTGATGATTTTGGCAATGGAAGTTATATTCAACTAAAAAATTTAATGCTACCTGCTATAGTCTTAGGGATTCGTCCGCTAGCCGTAGTTACTCAATTAATGCGAAATTCATTACTTGAAGTGCTAAGTCAAGATTATATTCGAACCGCAAGAGCAAAAGGCCTTTCTCCGTTCCAGGTGATCTGGAAACATGCCATAAAAAATTCTTTAAATCCTGTAATCACTGCTATTTCCGGATGGTTTGCTTCTATGCTAGCCGGGGCAGTATTTGTAGAATATATCTTTGGGTGGAATGGTATAGGAAAAGAGATTGTTGATGCTTTAAACACCTCTGACCTTCCAATTATTATGGGAGCTGTTATTGTTATAGCATCTCTATTTATTTTGATCAACATCAGCGTAGATTTAATATATCGTTTATTAGATCCACGAATCCGGGTGTAATTTTAATAGATTGACTATTGTTTATTTGCTGATAAGGGATAGATAAATTAATATCTTTAAGAGTAGAACAAATTAGGGATAGCATTCATCCAACAGTATGGTTTAAAGTATCTTTCGCTCCTATAAATTAATAGTTAAATGAAAACTTTCCATTGCAGCAATTGCGATAATCCGGTTTATTTTGAAAACACTTTTTGTGAAAAATGTCACTACAATATTGGATATGACGTAATTCAAAATGAGATGTTATCCTTCGATCAAAATATTCAAAGATGGAAGGCTAAAACTGGAGAATATAAAACATATCATTATTGTCAAAATCAACAATTAAATGTCTGTAATTGGCTAATTCCGGAAGAAGCTACTGAAAATTATTGTAAAGCTTGTAGCCTCAATCGAACTATCCCGGATATTTCAGATAAAAGTCAAAAAGCGAATTGGTATTTGCTAGAACAAGGAAAACATCGTTTAATATACCAATTATTGAGGCTTAATTTACCTGTAGAAAGTAAGCTTGAACAACCTAACAACGGACTTTGTTTTGATTTTTTATCAAACCAGAATATTACGGATTCAGATCAAAAAGTAATGACCGGTCATGCTGAAGGGGTAATAACTATTACCCTAAGTGAAGCAGATACCGTACAAAGAGAAAAATTACGGGAACAACTTAACGAGCCTTATCGAACCATCATTGGTCATTTTCGTCATGAGGTAGGTCATTATTACTGGGAACGAATCATAGTATCTAATCAAGAATTACTAGAACAATTTCGAAATCTTTTTGGAGATGAACGAAGTTCATATGCGGATGCTTTAGATACACACTATAAAAATGGAGCACCTTCTAATTGGGATCAAAACTTTATAAGTAGTTATGCTTCCGCGCATCCTTGGGAAGATTGGGCAGAAACTTGGGCACATTACCTCCACTTTATGGATACGCTAGAAACTGCTTTTTATACAAATATTCAAATAGGAACTGACACCAACCATACAACAAATGCTAAGACAAAACCTATATTTAATCCGTATAAAGAAAAGGATTTTGATGTAATCCTTGATACTTGTATTCCGCTTTATATTGGTCTAAATAACTTAAATCGTTCTATGGGGATAAAAGACATCTACCCTTTTGTAGTAAATATTACGGTAGTTCAAAAGTTAAAATACATCCATCAGATAGTTCGTTTTAATATGATGTACATCCCTAAATAGTGTTGACCGCTTTTAGGTTTATATTTCATTGTTAAAAATAGTTATTGTTTTCCTTTGATCTTTGTTTATTGAAGGAAAGTTTTCTTCAAACTGGACTGGCGTTTTCTTATCGATGTTGTTATGTGTCCTTACATGGTTGTAATGGTTGACAGCTTGCTTCATTCTTTTCTTTAGTTGATCAAAGGTTTTAATCTCCCAGTAGTCAAGATAATCCCTTTTGATAGTCCTGTTGATACGTTCTGCATAAGCGTTATCTTGGGCAGATTGTGCCATACTGATCCTACAGTCATGTTGTTCTAAAAGCTTGATATAGGCTTTGTAGATATATTGACCGCCCCTATCGGAGTGATGTACCTTTGGTGGTTTATGGTCCTTTAGTGCCATTTGTAAAGCTTTTAGGTTAGCCGTAGCACGCATATGGTCCGATAGGCAGTAACCTACAATTTTCTTTGTATAAACGTCAATGATAAAGACTGCATAATAATGCTTCCCACAAATAAGAATGTAAGTAATATCACTTTGCCAAATTACTGACGGTGCAGCTACTTCCATCCCTTTAATTAAATTAGGGTAATACACCTTAGCGGCAATAGTCGTCCTTTTATAGTTCTTCTTGATCTTGAGCCTATAGCCCAATAACATCATAGTTTCTACAAACCTGTCCCTACCAATAAAATTAGGTTGTAGTATATCGTACATCTTTTCTACCCCACAACCCGGAAAGTCTTTGCGCAACTCATCTACCTCTACTACTAAGCCCTCAATCTTCCGATCAAAGACTTCTTGGCGCTTAGCGTATTGGTGTACGGCTTGTTTGCTAATACCTACAACGTTATATAGCTTATTTAATGAATAACCCATTACTTGCTGATGCTTTTGGAACCACCTAATTGTGGGGTGTTGAAGTTTTTTTTAATATCGATGTTAAGTTCATCTTTGGCTATCTCCACCACCTTCTCCAGATAGTCAATCTTGATTTGTTTACGCCCCAGGGCAGCTTCCAACTCTTTAACCTTTTTCTCTAATTCTTTTAACTTCTCCGAACTACTGTGTTTCATCTCTACAACTCTTGATCCATGCTCGTTAAAGGTAGAATATTTATAAATCCATTTGTAGATATTTGAGCGGGATATCTTATGTATCCGCTCCAATTGTGGGACACTGAACTTACCCGATTCAAAGTCACTGACCAATTGTTTTTTAAAATCCTCAGAATATTTTCTTCTCTTCTGAATACTCTTTAAATTTGCTCTCATATATTAATCACTTTATTTAAAAGTGGTCAACCTATAGCAGGGATGTACATGAAGTAGGAAGTACAAAGTATGAGGTATTAAGTACAAAGTGAGAAGTACAAAGTATTTTATATGCTAGAAGATGATAATTTTGTTCAATAGTTATAAATTTTTCTATTCTAAACTCATTTTTTGGAAGAGTATAGTGAAGGTATGAATCACTAAGTATTAAGTACAATGGGAACGCAATAGAAACGTGATTGTTAATTTGAC